>CAZOHX010000417.1:0-3510 GCA_964579315.1 uncultured Saprospiraceae bacterium | reverse complement strand
ATTAGAAATAAACAATTGACTAAACCTTTCCCCATTTCTAGTAGTTGCATTGACCATTTCATCCCCATGATTTAAGATTCCCGAAGCCACTTTATAATAAGATACATTACCGATTCGTGGCTCAGACATTGTTTTATAAATAAAAATGGTCGTTTTATCTTTATCATCACATACCAATTCTTCTCCATTCTCTAATGTAGCGTGTTTTCTATCCAAAGGACTAGGACAAATGTCACTTATAAAACCCATGATACGCCCACTCCCTTTATTTTCAAGTCCAGAAGCACAAAAAACAGGAAAAAACTCATGATTTGCCATTGCAATTCTCAAGCCATCTGCCAATTCATCTTCATCGAGCGAACCTTCTTCAAAAAATTTCTCCATCAAAGACTCTTCGTTTTCGGCTGCTACCTCCACCAATTCATTATGTAACTCTTGGGCTTTAAACTTTTCAGACTCAGGAATCGCCACCTTAGTAGGTTTTCCACCATTCTCATCAAAGACATACATTATCATTCGCAAAGCATCAATTATACTAAATTTACCCTCATGAATGTAAGGAAACTGAACAGCAATTACATGATTTCCAAATCTATTTTTGGCTTGCTCCAAAGTCATTTCATAATCTGCTTTGTCACTATCCAATTGATTGATTACAAATAAGCTAGGCGTATTATTCTCGCACAATGTTTCCCATATCAATTCTGTTCCAACTTCTACTCCACTTTTTCCATTTAACAATACTACACCCGTATCTGCCACTTTCAGGGCTGCTACCACTTCTCCCACAAAATCATCTGAACCAGGCGTATCTAAAATATTTATTTTTGAAGACTTCCAAGGCACATGCATCAATGTTGTAAAAATGGAATTGCCTCTATCTTTTTCAATATTTGTAAAATCCGAAGCTGTATTTTTATCGTCAATACTTCCCCTTCGTGAAATTTCTTTTGCTTCAAAAAGCATAGATTCCACAAAGGTGGTTTTTCCAGAGCCGGAATGTCCCAATAAAGCAACATTCCTAATGTTTTTAGTAGTATAGTCCATAATAAAAGTGTTATGACATTATTAAATGGTCAATATTAACCGAAATAAAGCTTTAAGTTAGCAATTATTGGGCAACCAAACAAAATATAGATAGAATTATTTTTTAGAAATTTTTTATTGCAATCAAGCAAACCCAAACAAATTAATATTACGTCAATGGCAGAATTGTCAAAATATTAAACAATGACAAAAATCACCTAAAAGTGACAAAAATCATCCTTGGTCAAGCATTCGGAAATAAGCCAACATTTCAACTTTGGAAGTTATAGCCGTATGGCAATCCAATTGATCTATCAACCAACTTGATGCTTCGGAAATAGATATATTTGGATACCCATATTCTCTTGCATAATGAACATATTTCATCATCATAAAAGCATCAAACCATTGAAAAAATCGTTTCACAAAACTATTTTCTGAAGCAGAGTTACTTCTTATTTCATGGAGTTTTTGCTCAAATTGCACAGTATTTAAAAAATCTATAACAACTTTATTTAATTTGAATTGATTCAAGTCTTTGATATACAATTGAGCCACTATTTCTAAAAACGGTTTTAATATTAAAAATGATTGAGGATGATAAGTAGCCAACTCCTCCTCATTATTGATTATTTCTCCCACTGCTTTTCCTGTTCCAAAAGGCACTCGATTGGAAATACGTGGAGATGGAATCACTTTTGTTGTTTTCAATTCTGTAAAATCAGAAAAATGAGTGAATTTATGTAAAAAATAGAAGTCCTCCCCTGCTTTTCGCTTATTCATGCCCCCTTGTTGTTGATATGCATTACATCGCACCGCCATGCTAGAACCAATCGTTTGATAAGCAAAAGGAAAACCTATCCACCTTTGAATGTGAACATAATATCTCAAATGCAATTCATAATCAATAATAGCATCATAGATTTCTTTTGAAAAAGCATCTCCATTTATGGGGTGTTCATAATGAATCGAACAAGCAGGAGTTTTTGGATTTTGATCAAAATGTTTTTCTATTTCAACCAAATAATTTTTATCACATTGACTATCAGCATCAAAACAAACAATTACGCCATTTGGATTACCTATTTTTTCTAAACGATAAGCAGCTTCGTCCATACCAATTTTCCTTGCCAAACCCACTCCTGCATGTTTTTTGGCTAATACACCTTTATATATAGGATAAAATCGAAGTGAATCAGAATTATACTTTTCAGCATACTCCAAAGCATCATTCAAGGTGATTTTGTTTTGTTTTATGATATTTTGACTACAATCAATAGCATTATTAATAACGATAATTACTTCCACATGACTTTTGGGAAGATCCGCATTTCTCAATGAATCTAATGACTTTAGCAAATTTTGTTCATTGTAACATGGTATAACAACGATTAAATTTAGCTTACTGCTAGGTTGTGTTTGAATAATAGGCTCAAATAAAGTACGTTGCAAAAGATATTTTGTCATTTTGTAAAGGTACTGAAAAGATTTTTTTTTAAACGATTACAGTCTAAAGCATTTTGAAAAATCACTTATCAATTAAAATACACGAACAACACAATATAGTTTAAAAACGTTAGTTTATTGTATATAAATAAGGATAGAAATTCAAAAAAATAGTTCAGATGATAAAACCTTTTTCAATTTCAAAGCATCTGTATTAGTATAATGTCACAAAATTTTAGCAAATAAATCTTAAAAAAGTGTTAAATAACACCTAAGATTCGCATTAACACAATAATATCCTTATATTTATGCTATAATTTAAAATATTCTCTAAATTAAACTCAAAATTATGAAAGCCCAATTACTCTTCGCTTTTTCGTTACTCTTTATTTTTTCGGCATGTCAGCCCGAAGTCAATTCGACGGACGATAATGTCACGTTGGATCAAACGCAATACGATTACAGTATAAAAATTCCAGAACAAGCGAAAAAAGAACTTCAAAATTACTACTCCAATTCTGTTGGAAACGCAAATCCAACGGTAACCAATGCAGGTGCAGCGTTGGGACGTGTTTTATTTTATGATGGAAAGCTTTCTATCAATAACGAAGTTTCATGTAGTAGTTGTCACGATCAAAGCAAAGCATTCGCTGATGGAAAGAAATTTACAGAAGGTTTTGATGGACAATTGACATTCAGAAATTCAAAAGCAATCACCAATCCATATTTTGCAAATAATTTATTTTGGGATGGACGTGCATCAGATGCACAAAATCTAACTTTGCAACCTGTATCTAATCATATTGAAATGGGTATGGAAGACATGGATTTCTTGGCAACTAAATTAAGTCAAGCCTCTTATTATAATGATTTATTTCAAAAAGCATATGGTTCAACTGAAATCACTAAAGAAAAAATTTCAGATGCCTTGGCACAATTTTTATGCTCCATGACTACCTTTGAATCAAAATATGATAAAGGTATGAATATTGGTTTTAGTAATTTCACTGAATTGGAACGTCAGGGAAAACAACTCTT
>CAZOHX010000416.1:0-3511 GCA_964579315.1 uncultured Saprospiraceae bacterium | reverse complement strand
TGTCATTGCTCACAGATTGAGTACAGTTAAAAATGCAGACCAAATTGTGGTGTTAGATAAAGGTAAAATTATTGAAAAAGGAACACATCAGGAATTGGTGAATTTAAAAGGGAGTTATTATACACTTGTTAAAAACCAGTTGGAGCTTGAAAAACTTGATAATGGTTGATTGATGATTGATGATTTTTTGGTAGGTTTGGATTATGACAAAGGATTTAATAAAAGAAAAAAGTTTTGATTTTGCTTTGCAAATTATTGACACTTATAAAGGTTTAGTAAAAGACAAAAAGGAGTTTGTTATGAGTAAACAATTGCTTAGGAGTGGTACTGCTGTTGGTGCTTTAGTTAGAGAGGCTGAACATGCACAAAGCAAGGCTGATTTTATTCATAAAATGTCTATTGCATTAAAAGAAGCAAACGAAACGGAATATTGGTTAGATTTATTACACAAGTCAAATTACTTAAACACAACAGAGTTTAATAAAATACATGCTGAGTCAGTAAGTGTGCTTAAAATTTTAATTTCAATAGTTAAATCATCAAAAAATAGCTAAAGATTAAATTGTTAATTTAAAAATGAGTGAAGAAACTGAAAATATAACCAATGAATCATCAATTGTCAATCCACAACCTTCAATTGAGGTAAGGAGTGATGAAGTACAAGAGATAATGTCTCATGTACCTAATTGGATGATTCGTTGGGGGATTTCGTTAATCTTTTTGCTTATTGTTGGGTTTTTAGTCGTCTCATACATTGTAAAATACCCTGATGTTATAAAAGGTACGGTTACACTAACCACAAAAGAACCGCCTGTTAAATTAGTAAGTAAAACAGCTGGAGAAGTAAGTCAATTATATTTTAAAGATAAGGATGTCGTAACTAAAGGAGATGTAATTGCTACAATTAATAATGTACTTACAACAGAAGCCAAACTAATTTTACAACAAAAAATTACAGCTATACAAACTCATTTAAAAAATAACAATCTTGCTAATTACCAAATAACAGATACAACCATTTCATTTGGTACACTTCAAAATGATTTTAGTGCCTTAATAAAAAACATTGCTAAATATCAAAACTTGGTCAATGAAAATAACATGGCGTTTAATATCAAAAATTTGAAACAACAAATTAAAAACAATACTATTTTGAGGTCGGTAACCTATCAACAATTAAATACATCAAAATCTCAATTAAAAAATGCAAGTGACAAATATAAATCAGACCAAAACTTATATGAGAAAGGGGTGATTTCAAAAATGCAATTTTATGAGGAAGAAAAAAAATATATCAATGCTAAAAATGAGGTCGAAAACTTAAAAAAATCAGCCATTCAAAATTCAATAACCATTACAGATTTAGAAAAACAACTCAACGATTTGGAATTTAATTACAATCAACAACAAAAAGAACTACTTCAAGACATTAAAAATAATATAGCAAATCTTAACAATGCTTTAACCAATTGGGATATGAATTATCAAATGACAGCACCAATTAATGGTGTGCTAACTTATATTGAACAAATTAATCAAAATCAATATGTAGAAACGGGTAAAACATTATTTGCAATCGTACCCAATAATCAAGAATATGTTGGGTATGTTAGTATTCCAAAGCAAGGTTATGGCAAAATTAAAAAAGGTCAAAAAGTAAGATTAAAATTTGACAATTATCCTTTTCAAGAATATGGTCAAGTGAATGGAGAGGTAAATAAAATTTCATTAATTCCCAATGAAGATAAGTATTTAATAGAAATTAAATTGACTAACGGATTAATAACCTCTTATAAAAAACAAATCGATTATACGCCAGAAATGTCAGGAACAGCCGAAATTATCACAGAAGATTTAAGGTTATTGGACAGAATATTTAACAAATTCAGAAAAATATTTGATAATTGATGAAAAGGTTCTTATTCATATTATCTTTTTTCTCATTGTCAAATATTTATTGTCAATCAAGCACTAAAAAAGGTTGGACATTAGAACAATGTATCGATTCAGCTTTGGTTAATAATTACAACATCCGTTCGGCTAATATAAAATATGATATTTCTAATGTTAAATCAAAAAATGCCAAATACAGTTATTTACCTTCATTAAATGGAGGGGCTACTCACGGTTACAATTGGGGGCAAACTATTGATCCATTTACCAATCAATTTGCAACCAATAGAGTGCAGTATAATAATTTTTATTTAAGCAGTAGTTTGGTCTTGTTTTCTGGCTTACAAAATTATTATACCAATAAAGTAGCGGGGATAGATTTGCAAAGTCAGATATATAACAAACAGATTGAAGAAAGAAATTTAAAAATTCAAATTGCCACAGCCTATTTACAAGTCTTATTAAACAATGAAATTTATGAGGCATTGCAAGAACAATTAAAATTAACACTCATTCAGAAAGAAAGAATTTCAAATTTAATTGAAGCCCAAAGAGAACCAAAAAATAAATTATTAAAAATTTTAGCCCAAGAAGAAACCGATAAATACAACATTTTAAAAGCACAAAATGACTTAAACTATTCATTATTATTACTTCAACAATTAATGAATATGCCCTACCAACCAAATTTTAACGTAATAACATTTGACACATTAACATCTAAAACACATAATAATGAAATAGACAAAAAACTTGATGTATCCTCATTTCCTGAAATAAAATTAACAGATTTACAGATTCAAAAAAAAGAATTAAACACTCAAATTGCAAAAGGTAAATTATCCCCTTCCCTTTCTGCTAATGGGTCAATAGGTAGTGGATATTCTGGTAACAACACATATCTTACACCAAATGGTGAATTGCAACCCAAACCTTTTAATACCCAACTAGGCGAAAATTTTTATCAATCGCTGTCATTTACATTAACAATTCCCATTTTTAATAAAAATACAACTAAAACACAAATTGAGATAAACAAACTTCAATTAGAACAACTCAAATTAGATAAACAAAAACAAGCACTAGAAATCCAAAACAAAATAGAACAATTAAAAATGGATGTTTCTAATTTTAATGCACAATTAAACTCATTAAAAGCAGTTGTAAAAGCAAATCAAATGAATTTTTATAACACTCAAATTCAATTTGAAAATGGATATATTACCTACAATGAACTACTAGAGGTTAGAAATAAACTTTTTAAATCACAATCCGAATTGTTACAAATAAAGTACTCAAAATACTCTAAAGCTTTAATTTTGGATTTTTATGAAGTAAATTAGGCAATTTTAACAAAAGATTTGTTGAAACATTTTTTAATTACACTTAATTATATTTAAACATGCACTTTCAGAAGTAAGTCAATTTTTTATTTCTTAAATTGAATTAAAACTTAACCTAAGACCTAGAAAAAGATTTAACTTAGAAAATCTCATAGAGGTTATGGGTAATTTATTGTTTAACAAAAAAGTTGTATTTTATAATTGAATTTAGCTTTCATTTTTTTACCACTAACAAAAAATAATTCATCTTGCACATCAATTTCATATCACTTAAA
>CAZOHX010000415.1:0-3521 GCA_964579315.1 uncultured Saprospiraceae bacterium | reverse complement strand
GTCAAGGCTTTATAACGAAGAGTTGGACAAAATATATCAAAAAGATATATGAAAAAATATGTGTCCACCTACTCATATCAAATATTTTGGGTCAAAAGGGATATTGTGCTCTTTAAGTAATCTTTTGTATTCATGTATAAAACTTTCTTTTTTGTGGTGCTCTTCTTGGTTGATAATATAGTTTATTAGATTATACTTTGCATCTTGATCGTAGGTAAAGGCACCATATCCAATTTGCCAACCTGGAAAATTTTCAAAAAGGTTTTCTTCTTTAATAATAAAAGTTCCAGCACCTTTGATTTCTTTGACAAGTGTAGCAAGTGACATAGAAGGATGAAGACTGAAAAGTAGATGTACATGATCTTCAACGCCATTGATTCGAAAGCAAAAGCATTTTCGTTTAATCAAGGCTCCATAAAAATATCGGAAAAGTCTTTTGCGATTATCCTTAGACATACAAGGAATTCTATGTTTTGTTGAAAAAACAAGTTGATATAGTGTCTGCGTATAGGTTGACATTAGAGTAAAGAATTTTAAATGAATAAATAGATTTTTGATAAAAAGAACTCAAAGAGTTCACCCGTCACTAGCTGTGGGTTTCAACCCACAGAAAAAAAATCAAATAAAACAAGGAAAAAAACGCGATTAGCAGTACATTACACCACAAATATAAAATAAAAGTTTTAAAATAAAAATTATGACACAATATTTTTTAAAAAACATTCAAAAAGGAATATTTATATGGATAATATTTCAGATATTTTCGTGTAACATTCATCAAAAAATAAATAAAACACCCGATTTTACACAAAGTCAAACGAAATTAATCCTTGAAAAAGACAGTCTATCTCCCATGAGAATTTGGTTGATAACCAATAAAAGCGATTCATTATTATTGCGAAAAAAGAGTCAATATGTAGATTTATCGAAAGATAGAACTGTATTAAAACATTTTGTCAAAAGATTATATAAAACCGTAACTGATCCCAATTCTTTGGGCGTTGGAATTGCCGCACCTCAAGTAGGAATATTGAAAAATATCATCTGGGTACAGCGATTAGACAAACCCGATATGCCGTTTGAAGTATATATTAATCCCGTAATCAAGCAATATTCCAAACAAAAGCGACCTTGCCCTGAAGGTTGTTTATCAATCCCCAACTATCGAGCTAAAACTTTAGACAGAGCCTACACCATATTAATAGAGTATGATAAAATAGATGGCAGTCATCATATTGAAATGGTTGAAGACTTCACTTCTGTGATTTTTCAGCATGAAATCGATCATTTGAATGGCATTCTTTTTATTGATCATTTGCAAGAGGAGATGGATGATGCCAGGGAAAAATAGTTACGCAGGAGTTAATTTATTGAATGTTTAAGTTTAGGATATGAGATATCTCCAATGAAGTTGGGGATTGGTCGAGTGCTACACTGATGAATTAAAACTGTATTGTTTGACATTGGTTTAGTGTAGTAATATGTTTTTGGTGTTAGTATGTCTGAAGTATATTTTTTAATTATAGGATTTAGTGTAGTTTTGAAGATTATATTCATTTGAAAGATAGAAACACCAAAAATGATTGTATTTTTTATGTGGTTACTTTTGTGCTGAATCATCATTTTTTCATCAAAAAAAAATCCCCTAAGATATTTCCCAAAACTTTGGTATATAAAAACAAAAAGCATATCTTTGCACCGTTTTTAATGGGATTTCTATAATTTCTCATTAAAAAACATTAAAAAGAATACATTTTTTAAATTCAATAATAATTTAGAATGGCAAATATCGGTCAAGTAAAGCAAGTAATTGGACCTGTAGTTGATGTTAGTTTTTCGGGCACGGATAATACACTCCCTGAAATCCTTAACGCACTAGAAATCAAACGGTCAAACGGAGAAACATTAGTTCTTGAAGTACAACAGCATCTCGGAGAAGATAGTGTACGGGCAATTGCAATGGATTCAACGGATGGTTTGACAAGGGGTGAAAATGTAATGGATACAGGAAAACCTATTTCTATGCCTGTAGGTGAAGAAATCAAAGGTCGATTGTTTAATGTAATCGGTGAAGCTATCGATGGTATTGGACCCGTTGCTAAAGGTGACAATGCTTATCCAATTCATAGAGATCCTCCAAGATATGAGGATTTGACTACTGAAGCGGAGATACTTTATACGGGTATCAAAGTGATTGACTTGATTGAGCCTTATTCTAAAGGTGGAAAAATTGGTTTATTCGGTGGTGCAGGGGTAGGAAAGACTGTATTAATCATGGAATTGGTGAATAATATTGCCTTGGGATATGACGGAATTTCTGTTTTTGCTGGTGTAGGTGAACGTACAAGAGAAGGAAATGACCTTTTGAGAGAATTTTTGGAATCTAACGTAATCAAGTACGGTGATAAGTTCATGCACTCTATGGAAAATGGTGGATGGGATTTATCTGTTGTGGATATGGAAGCTTTGAAAGAATCAAAAGCAACTTTGGTATTCGGTCAGATGAATGAGCCTCCTGGAGCACGTGCTCGAGTAGCTTTATCTGGTTTGACTATGGCAGAGTATTACCGTGATGGTGATTTGAGTGACCCTTCTGGTGGAGCAGATATCTTGTTCTTTGTGGACAATATCTTTAGATTTACTCAAGCGGGGTCTGAAGTGTCAGCCTTATTGGGTCGTATGCCATCAGCCGTAGGATACCAACCTACTTTGGCAACGGAAATGGGATTGATGCAGGAAAGAATTACTTCTACAAAAAGGGGGTCTATTACATCTGTACAAGCGGTATATGTACCTGCGGATGATTTAACGGATCCAGCTCCAGCGACAACATTTGCTCACTTGGATGCAACTACAGTTTTGAGTAGAAAAATTGCTTCTTTGGGTATTTATCCTGCAATTGATCCATTGGATTCTACGTCAAGAATCTTGGATCCAAAGATTATTGGAGATTTACATTATAATACAGCTCAACGAGTAATGAGAATTATTCAAAGATATACGGAGTTGCAAGATATTATTGCAATTTTGGGAATGGAAGAATTGTCTGAAGAAGATAAGTTGGTTGTACACAGAGCAAGACGTGTGCAGAGATTTTTGTCTCAACCTTTCTTCGTGGCACAGCAATTTACTGGATTGGAAGGGAAATTGGTTTCTATCGAAGATACAATCAAAGGTTTTAACATGATTATGGATGGTGAAGTAGATGAGTATCCAGAAGCGGCTTTCAACTTGAAAGGAAATATTGATGAAGTAATTGCTGCTGGTAAGAAGATGCTTGCGGAAGCATAGTTAATTACGAAATTTTTAATTACGAATTACGAATTCAAAAAAGATAAGTAAATGATTTTATCAGTTTTAAGTCCAGATAAGGAGATTTTTGAAGGCGAAATTACTTCTGTAAAAGTGCCAGGAACAGATGGTCAGTTTGAGATTTTAAATAATCACGCACCGATTGTCGCTGCTTTGGGATATGGGGAAGTGAGAATTTTGAAATCTGGCGGAGAAAAAATGACATTTAT
>CAZOHX010000414.1:0-3525 GCA_964579315.1 uncultured Saprospiraceae bacterium | reverse complement strand
AATCGCAGCACAAGTTGCTATAGGAGATGATGGTCTTCCCTATGCAGCAAGAAGTTGTAATGAATATCAATTTGCCAACTATGACGATTGGTATTTACCTTCAAGGTTTGAGTTATATGAAATGTCTAAAAAGAAATCTATAATTGATGCAACTGCAACTCAACATGGAGGTGATGCTTTTGCACCAAAATATTATTGGTCTTCGACTGAGAAGAATGCTTCCAATGCATACGGGACAGATTTTTCTAATGGTAGTTCTACAACTCAACTGAAAGACAAATCATTCAGAATACGACCAATTCGGTCTTTCTAGAATAGTTTTTTTAGCACATAAAGTAAGAAGATAGAGTGTGGATTCAGTCCATGCTCTTTTTTTTGTTTGAGAATTGAGAGATTAATTAGGAATTAGGAATTGAGAATTAGGAATTACGAATTTTCTCAAAATTAAGATTTTTCTCATTTGAGTGGATTTATCTCACTTCAAAAATGATATGCTAAATCTCCAAGATTTAGTATATCTATTTTTTATTTAGAATTACGGATTATCTCAAAATATAGACCTTTCTCATCATGGGCAACAGCCCTTCAATGGGGCATGACCCATTGCAATAAAATTACGAATTTTCCCAAAATCAAGACTTCTCTCATTCGAGTAGAACTTTTTTCTAAGCTCAACTGCACAGCATTCAACAAATTTCA
This sequence comes from uncultured Saprospiraceae bacterium, assembly GCA_964579315.1. Lineage (GTDB taxonomy): Bacteria > Bacteroidota > Bacteroidia > Chitinophagales > Saprospiraceae > CAMZLN01. The sequence goes on along the minus strand of CAZOHX010000414.1, from coordinate 2,826 downwards.
AACGAAGTTTGGGAATGGCTCAGCTGCTCAACCAAATATTTTCTTCAAATCAAGATTTCTCTCATTCGAGTAGAATTCATCATCTTTTGAAAGAAAATCCCAATAACCCTTACATACCAAAAACTAGGTAATTTACACATTACAAATGCCCTATTCAAATATATAAAATAAACCACTAGTTGTAATTAGCTCCCAATTATCCCATTAGATATTAGGTATTTCTCCCAATCAATTATTACCACTCTATCGGTATGTCGCACCGTCGATTTCTAGCCTATCTTTGTAGTATCACAAAAGAAAAGTACAGCCTTTCTGCAATATCTAGAAAAAAAATAAAGCAATCTTCCTGATTTCCTACAACCATTTGAGCCTAGCTCACATCAAACTTTTTTAATGATTGACCATTTATTGGTGAATTTTAAATTTACATTTTATGAAGGAAATCCATGGACATATCATCTTGTTATTAGCCTTTTGTTTTGGAATCCAAATTTCAAATGCACAAAATGTAGCACTATATTATAATTCAAAATTTACACAAATAGATGAAGGAAACCTTTTTGCAGAAGGATCTAATTTAAAATTGGCATTAAATACTCTTCCATACGGTATCACAGAGTTTAATAGTTTTAATGTCGGTACGCTATCAAGTGCAATGGGACAATCTGATTTGATCGTTATACCCGAATTAGAAAGGGGAGATCTATTTGCTGCCATGAATAAGGAGTCAAAAGATTATATCAAAAAGTATGTTTCAAATGGGGGTGGATTGATTATTTGCGGCGTGGTTGCTCCAAATGAAGACAATACAGATAATGCAATTGATTTTTTGAACGGACTTTTTGGGTTTTCATTAGAATCTAAACACTTTTTATTGACAGGTACAAGTGTAATGAATCCAACACAAACGAGTGGCACTCATTTTGAAAATTTAGATACAAAAATCAATAATAATAACTCTACTTCCTTTATTACCAATGCACTGCCTAATGGTGCATCAGCACTTTATTCCAATATGGATAATCCATCTGAGACCACAGTAGCGATGTTGCCTTTTGGAAAAGGAAAAATCATTTACCTAGGATGGGGATGGTGGAATGCTATTCCTGTAGGCACACAAGATGGGGGTTGGATGGATATTCTTGATGCTTCTATTCAAGAAGTTGCTTGTATGGGACCAGAAGCAGTTGCAAAGTCAAATATTACACTAAATTTAGATAAATATGGTGTTGCAAGATTGACACCCGAAATGATGGATAATGGTTCTATTACATGTAGTGCAATCAGTATCATGGATGTTTCTCCATCAAAATTTTCTTGTGACAATGTGGGAGAAAACGAAGTGATTTTTACCATTACAGATATTCAAGGAAGACAATCTGCGGTAAAAACTATAGTAAAAATAACAGATACAAATGAAACTTGTCAAGCAAGAATGAGAGATATTGTCGGCAATTGTATGACTCCAAACGGTGAGTATATTGATGACGTAGAAGTATCCTTATTTGACAATGGAAAAATTAAAAAAGATATCACAAAAGAAGGTATTTTTGAATTTGAATCTCTTTTAAAAGAAAAAGATTATCAAATTTTACCTAAAAAGGTAGAAAATTGTATCAATGGGATTTCTACCTACGATATTGTGCTTCTTGAAAATTACATTTTAACAGGAAAAACATTATCGCCTTATAGCATTATAGCAGGAGATGTAGATCATTCTGGAGAAATAACGGTAGCAGATATTGTACAAATTAGAAAATTGATATTAGGGATTGATAAATCATTTGAATTTTCTAATTCATGGAGATTTATTCCAAGTGACATCGATCCCAAAACTATTTTAGATGCCAAAGGGGAAGATGTTTACAATGTGAATGATTTGATGAATCATGGTTTGATAGAATTGATAGGTATCAAAATGGGCGATGTTTCTGGAAATGCTATTGCCAATGCAAATCAAACACAAGGGCGTGGTACAGAAATGACATCTACTATTAAAATGCAAAATATTACCTTGGAGAAGGATGAAATCAAAACCATAGATTTTTATCCTGGGGATTTTAAGAATAAGATCGGGCTACAATTGGCTTTAGAATATGATACGGATGATATTGAAGTTTTGAATATCGAAGGGGGACAACTGGACTTAAAACCTGGAAACTTCAATCTAAAAGCATTAGGAAAAATATTAATCAGTTATACCGAATTGAATAAATTTACAGTAAGCGATGAGCCTTTATTCTCTCTTGAGATTCAAGCTAGAAAACGCATTTTATCAGGTGAAGTGATAAACGAAGCAACACACGCTGATTCTGAAGTATATGGAACAGAAAACGGAGATGTTTCTTCTATTCAAATTGAAACCGTAGATGATGGAGTTGAAAAATTGGATACAGCAAAAGTAGTGTATCAAAACAAACCAAATCCTTTTACGGCTTATACTGAAATTTCATTTTATACCCCACAAGATGACTATGTAGAATTGTATGTTTTTAATGAAAAAGGAGAATTTTTATTTGGAAAGAAAGGAGATTTTACAAAAGGAACACATACCGTATTTGTTGATGGAAATAAATTTACAATCAATGGCGTATATTTTTATAAAATTGTAATTGGGAAATTTAGCCAAACCAAAAGAATGGTTAGGATGTAATATTAATAGTGAGTCTTTCTCATAAAAGACAAGTTTGATGGTTAATGGGAGCAGCCTTTTCTTCATAATGTTTGAAGAAAAGGCCTTTTTTTTTGAAATAAGACAAAATAACTTGTTGATGATTTTGGTTCATTAGCCTTTTGGATGTAATTGTAAAATACAATAACAAACAT
>CAZOHX010000413.1:0-3537 GCA_964579315.1 uncultured Saprospiraceae bacterium | reverse complement strand
TGAGTGATAATAATCAGATAGGAGTTGAAATCTCTGATAAAATTTGTATTAAGCTTTACCATGTTTCTAAGAGAATTAGCGATAAATCGGAAGTCAGGCTATCGCCCTCCGCTTATCGTATCCACCTTAGTTTGCTTTCCAAAAAAAGCAAAAAAACAAATATTTGCTTTTCCAATAAACATTCAATACCTTTGTGATTCAATATTAAGAAATGAATTTGAATACAAATATTATTAGCATAATTATAATTAGCAATAGGTGATTCCTATCTGTGAAAATGCTTCTAATATTTTAAAAAAGCTCTAACAGATGGATTCTGTTAGAGCTTTTTTATGCGTTTATCACCAATAGACACATAATTAATTTATATTTGCAACTTGAAAAAAATCATAATTAATGTATAAAACGTTTAAAGGGCTTAATTTACCCCAAATCGACCAAGAAATCCTGAAATATTGGGAAGAAAATGATGTTTTTGAAAAATCTGTGACTTCCAAACCTGAAGATAATCCGTATGTTTTTTATGAAGGACCTCCTTCTGCCAACGGAAAGCCGGGTATTCATCACGTCATGGCTCGAACGGTCAAGGATTTATTTTGCCGATTTCATACAATGAAAGGACAAAGGGTAGAGCGAAAAGGGGGGTGGGATACTCATGGATTACCAATCGAATTGGCAGTTGAAAAAGAATTGGGCATCACCAAGGAAGATATTGGAAAAAAAATCTCCGTGGACGATTACAATAAAGCTTGTAAAGAAACGGTCATGCAATATAAAGATATGTGGGACGATATCACTCGTAAAATGGGATATTGGGTCGATCTTGAAAATCCGTATATCACTTTTGAAGATAATTATATTGAGTCTGTCTGGAATCTTTTGCAAAAGTTATATAAGAAGGGATACATTTATAAAGGATATACGATTCAACCTTTTTCTCCTGCTGCTGGTACAGGATTGAGTTCTCATGAATTGAATCAGCCAGGGTGTTACAAGGATGTAAAAGACACAACAGTTGTTGCTCAATTTAAAGTGATTGACAATGAAAAATCAAATTTCTTATTTGATGGTGATGAGGATGTAAGAATTATTGCATGGACCACCACTCCTTGGACTTTGCCATCTAATACATTTTTGGCAATGGGTGCTAAAATAGATTATGTTAAGGTGAAAACTTTTAATCCTTATACCAAAAAACCTGTTTCTTTGATTTTGGCAGAAGCTTTGGTTGGTAAATGGTTTAAACCAGAAAATGCTGAATTGGATTTTGATACTTTTAGTCCTGATGATAAAAATATTCCTTATCAAATTGTTAAAAAATACAAAGGTAGTGATTTTGTGGACGTGAGTTATGAGCAATTGATGCCCTATCATCAACCTGAAAAAGGCGATGCATTTAAAGTTGTCAATGCCAATTTTGTTACTACATCAGATGGTACTGGGATTGTACATTGTGCTCCATCTTTTGGATCTGATGATAAAATGGCTGGAGATAAGAATGGCATAGGGGCTTTGACCTTGGTTGATCGACAAGGGAAATTTGTCGATGGAATGGATGAATTTTCTGGTCGTTATGTTAAAAATTATAAAGATGATCCTAATTATGTAGATGTCAATGTGGATATTGCTGTGAAGCTAAAATTAGAAAATAATGCGTTTAATGTAAAAAAATACGAACATAGTTATCCGCATTGTTGGAGAACAGACAAACCTGTTTTGTATTATCCTTTAGATTCTTGGTTTATTGCTTCTACCAAAGCAAAGGATAGAATGTATGAATTGAATAAAACAATCAATTGGAAGCCGAAATCTACTGGGGAAGGTCGTTTTGGTAAATGGTTGGAAAATTTACAAGATTGGAATCTTTCTCGTTCTCGTTTTTGGGGTATTCCTTTACCCATTTGGAGAACTCAAGAAGAAAATGAAGACGATGTGTATGAAATCTGTATTGGTTCTTTGGCAGAGTTGAAGTTTGAATTGGAAAAAGCCAATCAGGTGTTGGGTTTAAGTCAAGAAATGCCTAAAGATTTACATCGTCCTTATATCGATGCCGTTACTTTAGTTTCGCCAGATGGAAAACCAATGACTAGAGAATTGGATTTGATTGATGTTTGGTTTGATAGTGGTTCCATGCCGTATGCACAATGGCATTATCCTTTTGAAAATGAAGAAAAATTTAAGAGAAACTTCCCTGCTGATTTCATCGCCGAAGGGGTGGATCAGACTAGGGGCTGGTTTTTTACACTACACGCTATTGCTACCATGGTTTTTGATAGTGTTGCTTATAAAAATGTAGTTTCAAATGGATTGGTTCAAGATAAAAATGGTCAAAAAATGTCAAAACGGCTTGGAAATGCTGTGGAACCCTTCGGAACAATTGAAAAATATGGTGCGGATGCTACTCGGTGGTATATGATTTCCAATGCTCAACCTTGGGATAATCTTAAATTTGATGTTGATGGAATTGGAGAAGTGAGTCGAAAGTTTTTTGGAACACTTTACAATACCTATTCTTTCTTTTCATTGTATGCCAATATTGATGGCTTTTTCCATAAGGAAGCATTGATTCCTTTAGAAAATCGTCCAGAAATTGATAAGTGGATTATTTCGTTATTAAATACGCTTATAAAAGATGTAACATCTGACTATGCGAATTATGAGCCAACAAATGCAACTCGAAAAGTTCAAAATTTTGTCAATGATCATTTGAGTAATTGGTATGTTCGTCTATGTCGTCGTCGTTTTTGGAAGGGAGATTATTCAGAAGATAAAATTTCAGCTTATCAAACTTTGTATCAATGTATGAATACGATTACCAAATTGATGGCTCCCGTAGCACCATTTTTTGCAGATTGGATGTATCAAAATTTGAATGATGCCACGCAATTGGAGAATAATATTTCTGTACATTTAGCAGATTTTCCTGTCGTGGATGAAAATGCAATTGATAAAGCATTGGAACAAAGAATGGATTATGCACAGAGAATATCTTCTTTGGTGTTGTCTTTGAGAAAGAAAGATAAATTACGAGTTCGTCAACCGCTTCAAAAGATTTTGATTCCTATTTTGGATAAAGGATTTAAAAATCAAGTGGAACAAATTAAGGATTTAGTCCTTTCAGAAGTTAATATCAAAGAAATTGAATATTTGACCGATGCTTCGGGAGTTTTGAAAAAGAAAATTAAACCCAATTTCAAGACTTTAGGTCGTAGATTGGGTAAGAATATGAAACAAGCTGTTGGAATTATTTCTAGTTTGGATCAATCAGCTATTGCTGAAATTGAAGCGAATAATGCTTTTAATTTGAATATTGATGGTCAAAATTATGATTTAACGCTTGAAGATTTTGAGATTGTTACGGAAGATATTCCAGGATGGAAAGTCGCCAATGATGGCGCTATCACAATTGCAATGGATGTAACCATTACTCCAGCATTGGCAGCAGAAGGTATGGCAAGAGAATTGGTCAATCGCATTCAAAATATTAGAAAAAATAAAGATTTTAATGTGACGGATAAAATTGTTATTGAAATTCAA
>CAZOHX010000412.1:657-3552 GCA_964579315.1 uncultured Saprospiraceae bacterium | reverse complement strand
TGTGTTTTTCCTAAATTTCTTGCAGTAGCTGGTGGTAGTTCCTTTGGCTCGACAGATAAATTTGTATTTGAGGATGAATTTGATTTTATGTTTGGTGCCTTGATATAATTAAAATTGCTAAACATCCATGTTACTGCGAAGTCTCCATATCTCGTATTGTCAAAAACGCTTTTTGGAAGTAAAGCAGATATTTCATTTTTAAATGGAAACGGAATATTTGGCCACAAATCTGTGATATTTCCATCGGGGACTTTTATTTTAAAGTTTTCAAAACTTATGTATTTTTTGCCTTTTACTAGAACAATTTGCCCATTTTGTTCTTTTTCTCCTTTAAAATAAATAGCTGCATCTATATTTTTGGAAAAATTGGATGGCAATCCACTCCAATTACCAGGTAGTCTTTTGGGAAATCCTTTATCAACGGTAATTCCTGTGAGACGCACATATTGATTTCCTTTGAAAAAGTATGTTTTTTGGGTAGGAGGGTAGTAAACTGCTGCATCAATCCCGTTTTGGAAACTCTTGGGCAATTTTCTCCAACCTCCAGGCATATTTTTAGGGTAACCTGCTTGCAAAACACGTTTATTATTAATTATTTTGTATTTATAATATTTATTCCCTTTGAAAATGTAAATGCCATATTTGGGAATTTTTACTGCTGCAAGTGAATTTTGATTGGAAGGAGAACAGTTTTCACAAGTCAAATAGTTCGCAGGTGATTTTGTTGCACTTTGTGAATGGCTGAAAAAACCTAAAAGAAATAAGCATAAGAAAAAGGTTAGTTTGTTCATAATGGTAGGTTTGGTTTAGTAAATCTGATTTTTTTAGCTTGATTTTCTATCTAAATTTCATAAAAAACTATCAATAGTAATAGAGAGAATGAGTGAATGACAAACTTTTTAGTGTAACATTCTATTTTAAATGGTGTTTGATTTTTGGACTGTAGTTTATCATCTATTTTTGGTCAATTACTCATTCTATTTTGCAAATGAGTTGATATTAGGTATCTTTAGGTATTATGAAGATGGGTTCAAAATATCTTTTTTCTGTTTTTTTGTATTTGATTTTTCTGACTATTACTTATAGTCAAGAGGAGTCATTGGTATTTAGGTATCTTAATAATAAAAATGGTAGGTTGAAAATGCACGGGGCACTATCGGAAGATTTAGATGGGAGAATGTGGATTGGGACATGGGGAATGGGGCTTTTTGTTTATGATGGTTATCATTTTAGACATTTTTATAAAAATTCAATGGATAGTTTGTCGTTGGATGATGATTATATCGTTTCATTTTATTGCTTGCCGAATGGGAAAATATTGGCGGGTACAAGATATGAAGGATTTATTGAAATAGATTTGCAGCATGAATTAGTGAAGCATATATATTTTAAGGACAAAAATGGGAAAAGATTGAGACCCTATTCAGAATCAGTCATAGATGTTAATGGGGATTTATGGGCTGGATCCAATAAAGGTCTTTTACATCTTTCTCTTGAAAAAGGCACAGCGGAAGTATTTTTAGATGAACTAAAGCAATGTCCAGATCCTTCATTTGAAAATTTTGTCATGAGAATTGTGAAAGATTCAAAGAAAGAAATTATTTGGGTAGGATCGAAGTATGGATTGAAAAAATTTGATTTACGCAAAAAAAAATATGTTTCCTTTCAAAATCCACCTAAATGGCATAACGTAAGTCCTCAATGGAAACTTTTTGACATGTGGGATTTACAAATGGATTCTCATGGGAAATTATGGATGGCAGCGATGGCTTCGGGTGGTATTTTAAGCTATAATCCAAATACAGATCATTGGGACGAATTTTTGTTTGATAAAAATGCAGAAAAGCCTTATGATGGAAATGCAATTTATTCCGTAATGCCTGTGAATGATTCTACCGTCTATTTTACAGGGAAATTGGGATTTGGTAAAATTGATTTCCAAAACCATAAATTGAAATTGCTGGAGTGCTACGATATGAAAAAGGGGGGAATCGTTCGAGAAACCTGGGTGGACAACAATGGTATCTTATGGCTGAGTGGAAGAGCTGCTTTGATGGCTTCCCAAAAGCCTGTCATAAAAAAATCTAGAAGAGCATATATCCCTTCCTTAATTTCATTTATGATTGATCATAAAGCCATTATACCTAAGCAACAACCCGTATTAGCCTATAAAAAGCATGATATTCAGATAGAAATCGGTGTCATCAATCCTCCTATGGGCACTATCCAATACCGATGGAAATTTTCAACAAATAAGGACTGGAATGTTTTGGATAGTACACGTATGATTCAATTAAGAAATCTCTCATTTGGTGCGTATTGTATTGATTTTGAATCAAAATTAGGACATGAACATTGGCAAAAAGGAGATGCTATTTGTTTTCAAGTTCAAAAACCTTTTTATTTTGAATGGGCCTTTATTTTTACATTTCTCTCTATCATCAGTATGCTCACAGGTATATTTGTATGGTATAGAAAAATGGTTTTAAATAGAAAAATGGAATTAAAAAGATTGCATGAAAAAGAGTTGGCAGAAACCGAGATGAAATCTCTACGCTCTCAACTCAATCCACATTTTATTTTCAATTCTCTTAATTCAATTTCGAGTTTAATTTATAAAAGTGAAAATGAAAATGCAGTGAATTATTTGGCAAAATTTTCCAAATTATTGAGAAAGGTCTTGCGAAACTCTGAAAAACAATTGATTACTTTAGAAGAAGAAATAAATGTTTCATTGTTATATTTAGATTTGGAAAAAGCGCGTTTTGAAGGAAAATTTGATTTCACAATTGAAATTGACTCCAAATTAGATGCTCAAACTATTTATATGCCCCCACTTTTACTACAGCCTTACCTAGAAAATGCCGTTTGGCACGGAATTTTACACAAAGATGG
>CAZOHX010000412.1:0-647 GCA_964579315.1 uncultured Saprospiraceae bacterium | reverse complement strand
TTGTATTCATGTCAAAGGTGGAAATAGCAAAATTATCATAGAAATTACGGATAATGGTATCGGGAGGAAAGCTTCTAAAAGAAATAAACCGAATATTCCTAATAAAGAGAAATCTTTTGGACTGAATATTACTAAAAATAGATTAAATTATATTAATTTAGTTTATAATACGGATGCTACAATTACGATTATTGACCTAAAAGATACTACTGAAAATCCAATTGGAACCAAAGTGATTATTGACCTACCTTTTTTCTTAAATAATAGTTATGAAAGCAATCATTCTAGATGATGAAAAACATTGTATTGATAGTTTATCGATTATGTTGGATAGATATACCGATGTGACGGTGGTGAAAACTTTTGACAGTTCGGTTCAAGCAATAAAAGAGATAAAAGAGATGGAGGCAGATTTACTTTTTTTAGATATTGAAATGCCACATATTAACGGTTTTGAATTTTTAACGGTTTTTTCATCATTACCTTGGAAAGTTATTTTTACCACTGCACATAATGAGTATGCGGTACAAGCTTTCAAGTTCAACGCATTAGACTACTTGATGAAACCAATTTTAAAAGATGAGCTTATACTTGCGGTTGATAAAGTGAGAGAAACATTGGGATTCAAACTGCCATCTACTCAAATA
>CAZOHX010000411.1:0-3552 GCA_964579315.1 uncultured Saprospiraceae bacterium | reverse complement strand
AATTTTTTAACGCAAAAATGGAAAGAAAAAGCTAAACATAAAAAAACTCGATGTTATGGATTGTGTATTGGTTTAATATTCTAGGTAAAATGAAATTTGATTCAATTTAATCTTTCGTTTATCTCATACAGTTTTCTGTTTTTAACGCTTTTTATTTCCATTTTTACTAAAATTCATAATGCGGTCGCCTTGGCATTTGGCTTTCCTGTTTTGGTTGGGCATACTTTAGTATTTGTTTCACCTAACTTTTCTGTGATTTTTTTATAGTTAATGGGTAAGTGAAATTTCAAAAAATCTATTTGAAAATTCTTGCCGATCCAAAGCCTTTAATTTTAGTGTATAATATTTGCATTTTCAGCTTTCAGGTTATACAGTAAAGCCGCATTTTCCTACGATATGTCACGCACTCTTTACTTTTTAATGAGATTTTTCTCTTAAAAAGAAATTCCTAATTCCTAATTAGGTTCATAGCGAAGAGTTAGACGAAACATATCAACAAAAGTATGTAAAAATATGAATCAAATAATCAAAAATGTCTGAATCAGGATTCACAGGATTATAGAATTTTCATGATTTTGATTTTATTTTAAATTGATTGCGTCATCACCAAATCAAATACGCATTCCTGCTAGCAATCTCCAAATCAAAAAATCAAGAATCAATAATAGAAACAGTCAATCGACTACGACAAACCAATTTACCATTTGAACCTTCGATATCTATTTGCCAAACATGAACCCTTCTTCCAATTTTTATAGGCCTTGTCGTACCAATTACATATCCGCCTTCCTTCTCAGATCTTAGGTGATTTGCATTAATCTCTAAGCCTACTGCATATTGCTTAGTCATATCTTCCAAACAAAAAGTTGCCCCTATACTGCCTAATGTCTCTGCCAAAACACCCGTTGCCCCACCATGTAAAATCCTAAATGGCTGAACAGTCCGATTATCGACTGGCATTTTTGCTTTCAAATAGTCATCTCCTACTTCAATAATTTCAATTCCCAAGTGTTCTGGCAAAGTATTATTTAAGATTTGATTTAAACCTTCTACTGTCACTGGTTGTTTCCATATCATAGTTTCAAATTTTAAATTTTAGCAATGAAAATATATCATAATCCAAGATGCTCCAAAAGTAGGCAAACCTTAGCTCTTTTAGAAGAAAAAGGCATAAATCCTGAAATAATTTTATATCTAAAAGATAATCCAAATAAGGATGATATCAAAGATTTGCTTCAAAAACTAGGGATTCCAGCAGAAAAATTAATCCGTAAAGGAGAACAAATTTATAAAGATAATTTTAAAGGAAAATCTTTATCCGAAGAAGAATGGATAGATGCAATGGTCGATTTCCCTAAGTTGATCGAACGCCCCATCGTCGTAAAAGGGAATAAAGCAATTTTAGGAAGACCTCCACAAAATGTGTTGGATTTAATCTAAAAAAGGACCACCAAATAAATGGCAGTCTTACATGAGAAGCCAATTTTGTGGTATTTTCAAATCATTATTTGGTTAATTCATCTTTGACCACAAACCAATAAAAAGGTTTAATACATTTTAAAAAATACTGAAAAACTTATCGAAAAATAGTCTATCTTTGCACGGTTTTTAAAAAAAGTAATAATCATGGCATTACAATGTGGTATTGTTGGACTTCCTAATGTGGGCAAATCAACACTTTTCAATGCGCTAACTTCAGCTGGAGCTTTAGCCGCAAATTATCCTTTCGCAACTAAAGATCCAAATGTTGGAATCATCACTGTTCCCGATAAAAGGCTAGACCGTTTGACTGAATTGGTAAATCCACAAAATGTGCAAAATACAACGATTGAAATCGTAGATATTGCAGGTTTAATCAAAGGAGCAAGTCAAGGAGAAGGATTGGGAAATCAATTTTTGGCAAATATCCGAGAAACAGATGCGATTATTCATGTGGTTCGTTGTTTTGAAGATACCAATGTTGTACATGTTGATGGAAATGTTGATCCTGTTAGAGATAAAGAGATAATTGATACTGAATTGCTTTTAAAAGACCTTGAAACCGTTGAAAAACGCATGGACAAGGCTAAAAAAATGGCTAAAAGTGGGAAAAAGGAAGATCAAAAATCTCTGGAAGCAGCAAAAATTATTCTGGCTCACTTAGAAGCAATGAAGCCCGCCCGTTCTTTGGATTTAGATGGAGATGCCGCCGATTTATTAAATGAAATGATGCTTCTTACGGCTAAACCCATTCTTTATGTATGTAACGTGGATGAAGATTCAATTCATTCTGGAAATGAACATACAAAAAGACTTAAAGAGTTGGTAAAAGATGAAAATGCCGAAGTAATCTTAATTTCTGCTGGAATTGAAGCAGATATTACAGAATTGGAAGATCCCGAAGAAAGAAAAGAGTTTTTAGCGGATTTAGGCTTGGAAGAACCTGGCGTCAATAGAGTAATCACCGCAGCTTATAAATTACTGAATCTCATCACTTATTTTACGGCTGGCGTGAAAGAAGTGAGAGCATGGACCATTATAAATGGTTGGAAGGCTCCTCAAGCAGCAGGTGTGATTCATACTGATTTTGAAAAAGGTTTTATTCGAGCGGAGGTGATTGCCTTTGAAGATTTCTCCAATTATGGGTCTGAAGCTGCGGTAAAAGAAGCAGGTAAAATGAGAGTGGAAGGGAAAGAATATGTGGTACATGATGGCGATTGTATGCATTTTAGGTTCAATGTGTAATTGCTGCCTTTTTATGACTTTTATCAGCTTTTAGACTTTTATATTTCCAATACTAAACTTTTTTTGAAATATTAGGTTGTCTTATTTTAATCATTCAAAATAAATGAAAATGAAATATACCAATATTTTAAAAGATTTAACATACAATGAAAATAAGCCTGCCATTTCAGTATTGTTTGAAACGGATACCACAAAGGAAATTAGAATTTTATTCAAAGCGGGGCAAATGATGGCAAAACATCAAACCAAATTTCCTATCACCGTGACTATGGTCAAAGGACAACTTGATTTTGGTGTTGAAAATAATATTCATCATTTAAAAGAAGGCGATATTGTCGCACTTGCGGGTAGTGTTCCTCATGACTTAAATGCTAAAACGGATTGTATTGTAAGACTTACTTTGTCTAAATCAGATTCTGTGGATCGTGTTCAAAAAGTGATTGAATAGTTTCTTTTGATGCTATTTATACTGATTTCTTTATCGCATAAAGTGCCACAACATAACCTGCCCCGCCTACATTTCCCCTCGAATAAGAAATAATTTGAAGCATGGTCTTCAAAAACTAGCTTTTATCTCAAAAAATCTTCAAATTTTTCCTTCTTCTTCGTTGAGAAACTCCAACGGGACTTGCTATGTTGTTCGTTCTTGAGATATACTTTATACCCCGAATTTTCATTCGGGGTTATTTTTAGTGAACCCCTTTCGGGGTTGCAAATACGACAAAGTACTTAGCTCGCTAAGTCAAAACTAAACAAAAACTAGTTTTTATCTCAAAAATCTTCAAATTTTCCCTTCTTCTTCGTCATACACGAAACGATTTGGTTGCA
>CAZOHX010000410.1:0-3560 GCA_964579315.1 uncultured Saprospiraceae bacterium | reverse complement strand
TTGCGTAGTTGTATTTTCAAGTTGGGTTAAAGGTAGTGAAATGATAGTTAAAGGGACTAAACAAATGGATAATAAAAAAGTGACCATATCTTGATAGATATAGTCACTTTAATTTTAGTGTGTAATATTTGTTTTTTCAGGTTTCAGGTTATACTGTAAAGCAGAATTTCCCACAATATGTCACGCACTCATAATTATGTTTATTTAAATTCCAAATCAACAGGAGCTAAAACTAATGGACCTTGAATAGATCCTATCAATTTTAATTGCGTATAATTAGGAATAATGCTTTCTATTTCACTTTCAACCGCAGAAGTTCGTACATCTTTTTCTCCAGTCAATTTCATTATTATCTTTTCTATTTTTGATTTTACAAGAGGGTATGATTTCAATCTATATTTTTTCAATCCTGCTAAATTTGCAGCACAAGCTATGGCGTCATCTAGTGTACCGATTTTATCTACTAAGCCCACTTCGAGTGCATCCTCCGCAGCCCATACCCTGCCTTGAGCAATTTTATTAACTGCAGAGGTATCCATACCACGCCCTTCTCCAACACGAGAAATAAAGGTATTATACATACTTTGTACGGATGATTGTATCATTTTCTTCTCTTCAGCTGTTAAATCATACACATTCGACATACTAGCATGTTTGCTAGTCTTTACAGAATCCATCGTCACGCCCAACTTATCTACTAAAAAATCATGTAAACTCCAAATACCTCCTACAACACCTATGGATCCCGTAATTGTATTTTTCTCCGCAAAAATAGAATCCGCAGGACTTGAAATATAATATCCACCTGAGGCTGCTACATCTCCCATTGAAACAACAACTGGTCGTCCAGATTTCTTAAAAAGGTTGATTTCATTCCAAATCAAATCGGAGGCAAGTGCACTTCCCCCTCCAGAATTGACCCGTAAGACTAAAGCTTTTATTTTATCATCTTCCCTTATTTTTCTTATCATTTTGGTATAAAAATCGCCTGAAATGAGACCACCTTCTTTATCTCCCATTACAATCATACCCTCGGCATTTACAATGGCAATTTTACTTTTTGCACTATAATTTTTAGATATTTTAGTTTTAGCTCCATATTTTTCAATAGATACAAAATTTACTTTTTCATTTTTATCTAAACCTAGCTTTGTCCTTATTTCATCCAAAACATCCGTGAAATATCCTACCTTATCCGCCATTCGATATTTTACCGCATCATCTGAAGAACGCAAAAGTACATCATTAGCAATGCGTTTTATTTCAGTCGGAGACATTTTTCTTGATGCTGCTATATCATCCACTACATTGGAATATAAAGCATCTAAATATTCGTGTGTTTGGTACTTATTTTCTTTACTAAACTGCGTTAATCTCATTGCCTCTGATGCTCCTTTATATTTTCCAACATAAAATGTCTGATAATCAATACCCAATTTATCTAATAAATTTTTGAAAAATAATCCTACCGTTCCAAAACCGTGAAAATCTATACCACCCGTAGGGCTTACCGTCACTTTATCCGCTGCAGATGCTAAATAATATTGACCTTGAGAATAATAATCTCCATAGGCTTCCACAAATTTACCTGATGTTTTGAAATCTAAAATAGCATTTCGAATAGTCGCTTTTTTTGCCAATCCTCCTTGGCTACCTTTGAAATTCAATAAAATACCTTTGATTTTAGAATCTGTTTTTGCTTTTTCAATAGTTTTTACAATTTTATACAACCCTATTTGCTCATCTGTATCAAAATCAAACGTATTCACAGCTACATTATTTGTCTTTTCTGGAATAGGCGTTTCAAAAGTAAACTCCAAAACAGAATTGGGTTTTACTTTTACTGATTTTTCTTTGCTGTTGACAAAACTCGTTCCAATAGCCATCAAAACCCCAAACAAGAGTATAAATGCAAAAAAGATTCCTAGACAAGAAGTCAAAATAGATTTAAAAAAGTTTTTCATGTATATGTATATTAAATGAATGATTTATAGTTGAAATAATATGATTTCGCTAATATGTCCCAAAAATAGAACTTCCAAGTTAATAATTAAGCTATTTTTAGACAAACATTTATTAAAATAAGATAGAATTACGTTAAACTTCTTCTTTTTCGGGTTTATAACCCAATGTTTATGTATTTTTGTGCTTTATATTTCAATAAAGTCTCCCTTCCAAAAGAACATACACACATTATGAATCCTTTGAGAATATTTTTGCTATTTTTTCTATTTTTATTAAACAATTTTATCTGGGGACAACAGCTCGAAGTTACTCCAAGTACCACATCGCCTTATACGCCTGAAAATTTAATTTCTAATATTTTTCTTGGGAGCGGGGTAGAAATTATTAATATCAAATATAACGGAGAAACTTCTGCTTCGGGGTATTTTCAAGATGCCATGAATGAAATCGGATTAGAAAGGGGGATATTCTTGTCAACTGGTAAAGCTGAAATTGTGACAGAACCTCAATCCCTTTCTTCTACATCACCCACATCTCTTTTCACTTATGAGGACAACGACTTATTAGGATTATTACCGCCAGATCCATCCTTGGTATTATTGGATATTGCATCTTATGAAATTACTTTTATTCCCAAATCAGATACTTTAAAATTTGATTATGTATTTGCTTCAGAAGAATATCCAGAATATGTTTGTTCTCAATTTAATGATGTTTTTGGATTTTTCATTTCTGGTCCCAATCCTGCTGGAGGAAATTACAACAGCAAAAATATCGCACTTATCCCAGGAACCAATACGCCTGTCGCAATCAATAATGTAAATAATGGAAATCCCACGCTAGGAAGTTGTATTCCAAGTAATGCATCATTTTACAATGATAATACGGGTAGTACTAAATTTGTGTTTGATGGTTACACCGATGTTTTTACGGCTCAGGCTGCCGTTATTCCTTGTCAAACTTATACCATCAAAATCGCAATTACCGATGTAAATGATGAAGTACAAGATTCGGGTGTTTTTCTTAAAGCCAAAAGTTTTGGAACGAATACCCTTTCATTGGAAGCGTTAACTGCCAAAGCAGATAAAACTATTGTAGAAGGTTGTTCGGATGCAGATGTTATTTTCAAATTGCCTCAACCAGTCACTAGTGATTTCATCATAGATTTCACACTAGTCGGAGATGCACAAAATACCGTAGATATTTCTACAATTCCTACACAAGTCACTATTCCCGCAGGAAGTTCTAGTACACATCTCAATGTACATGCCAAAGAAGACCATCTTGATGAGGGCATAGAATCATTTGGATTCGCTATTGAAATTAATAGTTGTAACAGGGATACGCTTTGGCTCAATATTAGAGATTTTATTTTAGATGATACAAATTTACAAGATACAATAGTGATTTGTCCCAACGATTCTACTGTACTTGATGCTCAATTAACGACTCCCTTTCAAAAAAATACCACCTTTAACAATAGCAATAATTTGATTCTGAACCCAGAAAAAACACCTATATTTTCTGATATTGAAGTTACGGGCATTTTTCCAAAGATATTACACCCCGATATTCTAAAAGAAGTTTGTATTGAC
>CAZOHX010000409.1:0-3562 GCA_964579315.1 uncultured Saprospiraceae bacterium | reverse complement strand
GTATCCCGATGGGCAACTTTTTCATGACCTACTTTTACTTTTGAAAATCTAAGTTACAATAAAAGAAGCAATTTGCAGATATCCAAGCCTAAGATTCCAAAATCCCAAATGAATTAAGTGCCTTATGAGATGCCGATTGCTCTGCACTTTTTTTATTGTAGTCATCTGCGGTGGCTACTTTTTTACCATCCACCATCACAGCCACCTTGAAGCGATCTCTGTTGTCCAATTTATACTTAGATAAAACAGAATAGGTAACCAATCTACCATTTTTTTGACAATATTCAAGCAATTGACTTTTGTAATTTTCATCCAATGTCTCTAATTGATGAATATCCAAATAATTACTCAATACTTTTTTGATAATAATTCTACGAGTTCCTTTATATCCCAAATCAATATAAATAGCACCAATTAAGGCTTCCAACGCATTTCCAAGCATAGAACTACTGATACGAGTATGATTGTATTGTGTCAAAAGCAAATCCAACTCCATTTTACTACCAATACTATTCAATGACTTGCGATTCACAATTTTAGAGCGCATTTTTGTCAAAAAACCTTCATTGGCTAAGGGATATTTATTGAAAAGATATTCCGCTACAATTTGCCCAAGTACAGCATCACCAAGATACTCTAATCTTTCATTATTTTGATTGTAAGGCGGTTTTTCTTGCGAAAAGGTAGATCTATGTGCAAATGCCAATTTGAAAACATATAAATTGGAGGGGATAAATCCTAATAACGACTTTATTTTATGTGCTAAATTTTTGTCCTTAGCAAAATACCAATTGTATGTTTTACGAATGTATCTGAAACTCCTATTTTATATAAATTTTTTAACAATGATAGACGAATTATGTCCACCAAATCCAAAAGTGTTACTCATTGCCGCTTGAATCTCCCTTTCTTGTGCGACACCAAATGTTAAATTTAGTTTAGCATCAATGTTTGGGTCATCTGTAAAGTGGTTGATAGTTGGTGGTACAATATTATCTTTAACAGCAAAAACACATGCAATCACTTCTATAGCTCCAGCAGCCCCTAAAAGGTGACCTGTCATAGATTTTGTAGAACTAATATTTAAGTCGTAAGCACTACTACCAAAAGTTTGTAAAATTGCTTTGGTTTCTGCAATATCTCCTAATGGAGTAGAAGTACCGTGAACATTAACGTATTGAATCTCGTTTGGGTTCAATTTTGCATCAGAAAGTGCAAATTTCATCACATTTCTTGCCCCCAATCCTTCTGGGTGCGGTGCCGTGATGTGGTATGCATCTGCAGTTGCAGCTGTTCCTACGATTTCAGCATATATTTTAGCCCCCCTTTTCTTCGCATGTTCATAAGATTCTAGAATCAGTGCTCCAGCCCCTTCGCCTTGTACAAAACCATCTCTATCCAAATCAAAAGGACGAGAAGCTGTCTTTGGATCATCATTTCTCGTGGACAAGGCTTTCATTGAATTAAATCCTCCAATACCTGTTTTGGTAATCGTAGCCTCTGATCCACCCGTTATCATAATATCTGCTCTTCCCAATCTAATATTATCAAAAGCTATCCCTATCGCATGGCTAGAAGATGCACAGGCGGAAACCGTCGCAAAATTAGGTCCTCTAAAACCATATTTAATAGAAATATATCCCGCCGCAATATCTGAAATCATCTTAGGTACCATGAACGGATTGTATCTTGGCGTTCCATTTCCAAGTGCAAATTCAGTAATTTCAGTTTCCAAAGTTTTTAAACCTCCAATACCAGAACCCCAAATCACTCCAGCTCTATCGTGATCAATCTTGTCTAAATCCATACCTGAATCTGTCATCGCTTCTTCTGCTGCAATCATTCCAAACTGTGTAAAACGATCCATTTTTCTAGCTACTTTGCGATCCAAATGATCATTGACCTTAAAGTCCTTGACTTCACAAGCAAATTTAGTTTTGAACAATTCGGTATCAAACAGCGTGATATTATCGGCTCCGCTAACGCCATTGAATAATCCTTGACGGAATGCTTCAATCGTTTTTCCAATAGGGGTAATAGCTCCAAGACCTGTAACCACAACTCGTTTCATATAGACAATTTAGTGAACAAAAAGGCAAAAGTAAAAAAAGGGACAGTAAAAAACGAAAAAAATCCACAATCCATCAAAAATAGTTGGATTGTGGACTTTAAAATCAACAATAAATTAGGAATTATTATCCTACATTCTTTGTTAAATAATCTATTGTATCTCCAACAGTCTGGATGCTTTCTGCATCCTCATCTGGGATAGAAACATCAAATGCTTTTTCAAATTCCATAATTAATTCTACAATATCTAAGGAGTCCGCTCCTAAATCATTTGTAAAACTAGCTTCTGGTGTTACTTCTGAAGCATCAACTCCCAACTTGTCAATGATAATTTGACTGATTTTTTCTGCAATTTCTGACATAATAATCTTTTGCTTTTTTATAATCTGAACAAAAAACAGATAATAAGGTTAACTAATAAGGCACAAATTAAACCAATAGTTTAAGTAAAACCAAATGTAATGGCTCTTTTTTCAAAAAAAACTACTGATTTTAACTGTGTTCAAACTATCAAACACGAATAGTTGAATAATAGTTTAAAATGTTTACCAATTTTGTGCAGATAAATAATATTTTTGCAAATGGTAATAGTATTTATTTTCAATAAAATCACATACATATAGATGAGAGAAATTTCGGATTTTCACAAAACAAAAATTATTGCGACCGTTGGTCCTGCTTGTAGTTCCAAAGAAATGTTGTTTAAACTGGCACAAGAGGGCGTAGATGTCTTTCGGCTAAATTTTTCACATGGTACGCATGAAGATCATTTGAAAGTAATTGAAAACGTAAAATTTATCAATTATAAATATGGGCAGCATCTTAGCCTATTGGCAGATCTGCAAGGACCCAAGTTGAGGGTTGGAAAAATGGAAAATGGTGGTCTGCCTGTCAATAAAGATGATGTGGTCACTTTCACCAATAAAGAATGTATCGGTACGATGGATCATGTCTATATGAATTATCAAGATTTTGCAAAAGATGTAAATGTGGGTGAGCAAGTCTTAATTGATGATGGAAAATTGGTTTTTGAAGTGATAGATACTAATAATCATGGTGAGGTAAAACTTAAAGTCTTGTATGGGGGTATCTTATCTTCTAATAAAGGAGTCAACCTCCCCAATACAAATCTCTCCTTGCCGTCTTTAACTAAAAAGGATATCAAAGACTTAGATTTTATTTTGACTCAACCTTTCAATTGGATAGCACTCTCTTTTGTACGATCTCATAAAGATATGATTGGGTTGAGAGAAAGAGTCATGGAACGAAATCACGGGGCAAAATTAATCGCAAAAATTGAAAAACCCGAAGCTATTGCTAAAATTGATAAGATCATTAAACATTCCAATGCTATTATGGTAGCTAGAGGGGATTTGGGGATTGAGGTACCTTTGGAGCGATTGCCTAGACTTCAAAAAGAAATAATCAACAAATGTATTCAAAGAGCACGACCCGTTATCGTTGCTACTCAAATGCTCGATAGTATGATTAC
>CAZOHX010000408.1:0-3572 GCA_964579315.1 uncultured Saprospiraceae bacterium | reverse complement strand
ACTTGACGGAATTATGTCTAAATTTGGTGTGGAAGTTTCTAAAATAACTTCATTGGGATCCACATCGTTGATAATGCAATCATATACACTATACTCAATATCATCACAATCTACACCCACGCCAGAAGATGCATTTGCTTGTGGATCAAAATCAATTAATAATACTTTTTTCTCTAAAATAGCAATCCCTGCTGCTAAATTAATAGCAGTTGTAGTTTTTCCAACCCCTCCTTTTTGATTTGCAATTGCAATGACTTTTCCCATAATTGTTTTATATTTTACTTGTTCAATGTCTGTTCATGGTAGAAAATCCGCTGTAGTGGGATAAAAATTCAAATTTAAAAATACAATTTTCTCTTTAAATTGTAACCGATTCTCCAATCTTGGGCAAAAATACATTTTTTCCGCTGTCTTTAAAAGCATTTGCCACTTGTTTTGAATCTATTTTTATAAAACCGAAAGTATCGAAGTGACAAGCAAAGATATGATTGCAATCTACAAAGTCACTTGCTAGAATTGCTTCTTCATATCCCATCGTAAAATTATCCCCAATAGGCAGAATCGCAACATCAAGTGTAGGGCAAGTCATGGGTATCAATTTCATATCCATTGTCAAAGCTGTATCTCCTGCGAAATAGAAACATTTTTCAGAAGACCAAATCACAAATCCCCCAGGATTTCCACCATAAGTTCCGTCAGGTAAAACACTTGAATGAATGGCATTTACATATTTTACGGTTCCAAAATCGAAATTCCACTTTCCACCATGATTCATCGGATGAGATTTCAACCCCTTTTGTTCAAACCAAGTAGCCACTTCAAAATTTGAAACGATGATGGCACCAGTTCTTTTTGCAATAGACTCCACGTCTAACACGTGGTCTTGATGCCCGTGTGAAATTAGAATATAATCAGCAGGAATTGCATTAATATCAATATCTTTTGCCAGTTCATTCCCAGAAATAAATGGATCAAACAATAAATGAGTACCATTAAATTCAACACCGACACATGCGTGTCCATAGTAGGTAATTTTCATTTTCTCAAATTAAATAAAAAGATGTTCAAATTTACAAAATATTTTGTAAAAAACTCTACCTTAGCCAGTCTTCGATAAATAAATTAAAAATAAAATATGATAACTATCATTTCAGGATCTAATAGAAAAAATAACAAAACATTAATATTTGCCAAATACTATCAAAAGGTTTTGAAACAGAAAACAAACGAAGACATACAATTATTTGATATTTCAACTATGCCCATTGATGCTTTTCACAGCGAAATGTACAATGGTAAAGACCAACACAAAGATATAGAAGCCCTTCAAAATACATTTATTATTGGGGGTGACAAATTCATCATTTTATCTCCAGAATACAATGGTTCTATACCTGGTATGTTGAAAGCATTCATAGATGCTTGCTCTGTTAGGGATTATGAAAGTAATTTCACAGGTAAAAAAATAGCTTTGGTTGGAATTGCAGCAGGGAGAGCAGGCAATCAAAGAGGAATGGATCATTTGACATCCGTTTTGAATTATATCGGTGGTAATGTCATGCCCAATCAGTTGCCCATTTCCTTAATTGGAGGATTATTAAATGAAAAAATGGAATTAATTGATGAAGGCACTCAAAAAGCTATTGAAAAACAAATTGATCAATTTTTACAATTCTGATACAATTCGAGATAAAATTTCTTTAATAATATAAGCTTCGGAAGCAATATGATCTTTAACAAACTCTCCACTGATACGATTGGCAAGTATCACATTGCATGACAACGCCTGATGCCCAAGTAATCCCGCCAGTCCATATATAGCAGAAGTTTCCATTTCAAAATTGGTAATACGGTGATTATTAAAAGAAAAACTACCTAACAAAGGAAGAAAATCAGTACTTTTAGCTTGCAAACGTAATTGTCTGCCTTGTGGACCATAAAAACCTGGACAAGTAGCAGTAATTCCTGACTTATAGCCTTTTCCAATTGATTGTAACATCTTTTTACAGCCTGCAACAATATATGGAGTAACAGGTAATTGAATACTTTCCTTTTGAATATGATTTGAAAATTCAAATTCTAGGATATTTTCATCTGCAGAATTATCATATTCATAAAATCGCATCAAATTATCAAAACCCATACCATATGAACTAACGATAATCGTATCCACATCAATATCTTTTTGTAAAGACCCAGAAGTTCCAATTCGGATGATTTTTAAAGATTTATGTTTCTTTTTTATCTCTCTTTTTTCAAGATCAATATTTGCCAATGCATCCAATTCATTCATAACGATATCTATATTATCAGGACCGATTCCTGTAGATATTACCGTTAATCTTTTGTCTCCAATATAGCCTGTATGCGTTACGAATTCTCGTTTTGATTTTTTTACTTCAATCCTATCAAAATGCTGAGATACTCTTTCTACACGCCCTGGATCTCCTACAAATATCACAATATCTGCAATATCATCAGGCAAAATATTTAAATGATATACACTACCATCTGCATTTAAAACCAATTCTGATGCTTCAATTTTCATAAACTAATAGTATGTTAACTTTTAATTGAAACGCTAAGGTATGAAAATTCTTGGCAAGAAAAATGATTTTTGTTAATAAATTGTCTTTGTTTTTTTATTTAATCTTTCATTTAATCTACGACTCAAATCAGTACTTGAGTTATGTCTTATTGTATCAGGGCTTGCTACTTTAAAGCACAATAAACTTTTTACTCCACTGCTGATTACCAATTGCCAATCTACAATAATATACGCCAGACGGAAGTGATGTGGCATCAAACGAAATACTATGTTTGGCTGAATGCAAGGTCTTGGAGATAAGTACTAAATGTTGACATCCCAAAGTGTCAAAAATTCTCAAATCTACAAAAGTCTTATTTTTAACATCAAATTGAATTCTCCCTTTGGTACGTACAGGATTTGGATTAATTATGAAATCAATGTCATCATCCCCTGTATTTTGTACACTGGTATCTATTTCACAGCCCGCAATAATCGGCAAATGCTGAAATTCTTTAAACAAAACGTCTTGAATTATATCTTTCTCTACATCAAACCAATCCATCAAAATGGAGCCATAAACAGACCGAAAATCATATTGCATTGGTACACCATCTTTAGGTTTGGCGTTGGCAACATCCACATTTGTACCAATAATTTCGGGATTGACACAATCTCCAAAAATAAACATAGGAGCAGCCGTTCCATGATCCGTTCCCAAACTAGCATTAGAAACAATCTGGCGACCAAATTCTGAAAAAGTAAATCCAACCACCTTTTTAGAAATATTTTGCGATTTTAAATCATTGTGAAAACTACTGATTGCTCCAGACAATGTTTCCAACAGAAACGCATGTGTTCCACTTTCTGATTCCCCATCATCGACTTGACCTGCGTGGGTGTCAAAACCACTCAAATTGGCAACATATACTTTAGTTGTGCTACCACCACTAATCAATAAAGCTATCGTTTTTAGTTGATCCGCCAATTTTGAATCTGGATAATCCACTACATTTTTCCCCTTTGCAACGATACCTTTTAGTGC
>CAZOHX010000407.1:0-3590 GCA_964579315.1 uncultured Saprospiraceae bacterium | reverse complement strand
CTCCTTCATTGCCTGCTGCTAGAGGGTTTAGTTTACGTGGTTTTGGAGTGAAGGGTGCAAGTAGTGCATTGAAGATTGCTCAATCAGGAGGTAGGCATGCTGGTTTCTTGGAAAACTATGCGGGTAGAAGCTCATCTGAAATAAATAAAGCTATTCACTCTTTGCAAAATGGAAAGCGAGGAATCAATGTTCACCTTGATAAAATAGCTAATCCTTCTAAGTATGTTCCGTCTTGGAATGTATTAAGAGCAAGGCATCAACAAAATTTGATTAAAAGTTGGCAAAGTGAAATCACAAATGCTAGACAGCAAATTGATATTCTCAGAGCTATTTTAAAAAATAAATAAAAAATGATGGAAAATTATTTGAAAGACGTAATTGATCAATTAATAGAAGATGCTCTTGAACTCAAAAAGAATGCAAATGATGAATTTGAAAAAGGAAAACTCTTTGGATATTATGAGACGATTTCAAAGCTTCTTAGTCAAGCCGAAGCATTTGGGATTAGTGATAAAGTACCACTTAAATGGCGAAATTTTCTTCCAGAAGAATTACTCTCAAATATAAGTTGAAACGAAACACGATATGGTTCAGATATTGAGCCTAAGTGGATAAAAGTTCTTGAATAGAGCTAAATGAAGATTCTTGCTATTGTAAGGCAAGAGTTATAAAGTTGGATTAACTAGTTCGTTGCAGGAAATAATGTTGTATTGTGTAGTGTTCCCCAAACGAAGACAGCAAGTTAAGACAAAAACCAAAAAAATTTACCGTAATTGTTTGTCCCTGTTTTTAGACAAAAACCAGACATTTTACGGCAAAAAAAGTGGACTATTCAAAATAGCCGACCACCTAGGCAGCCTAGCCGTCACCTTCAGAGAAGAGAATAATAAACTAACCGTCCTACAACGTCATTTTTATTACCCTTTCGGAATGAACCTAGACGGCATTATGCCGTTAAATACAAGTACCGAGAATAGATTCCAATACAACGGTAAGGAATTAGAAAAAGATGGTGGGATTGACCTTAGTGACTATGGGGCGCGGTGGTATGATGCTTCGATTGGTCGGTTTACTGGTGTGGACCCACTGGCAGATGCTCCTTTGAACGTTGGAACAAGTCCTTATGCTTACGTTTGGAACAATCCTCTCAAGTTTATAGATCCTACTGGGATGCACGGAGAGAGTGTGGATGATGACTACGGGATAGATAAATCAGGAAGAGTTTCCCTACTCCGACGAACGGATGATAAAACGGACAAATTAATCGCCTTAGATTCAGATGGGAATGAAACGGATAAATCTGTTGAGGTAAGTAAAGGGATTTTGGGGCAATTAGATGGGAATCACGGGAAGTTAAAATCCAATACTTTATGGGGTGAAATAAGTGGAACTTATGCAAATACAGAAAATAGAGCTGATGCATTTAAGATTTTCAAATTTGCGTCAGATAATTCTGATGTTGAATGGGGTTTAATTGGTTCAAAGAGTGGGAAAAATACAATTGGCACTCTCTATGAAAATTCAACAGTTGGAGGTTTAATGGACGTAAGCGGATTTGGATTAAGTGATTTGAGTTTTGATTATCATTCTCATCCTGGAGGTCCGAGCAAAGTTGGAGACTATGCATCAGACATGATGGGTGACCAAGGGTTTGCATCAAGTCATGTGAGAAAACTTCGAAAATTAGGTGTGCCTGATAGTAAACACCCTAAATATTATATTTACCGACCACATGTAAACAAGCCTTACCGCTTTGAATATAGTCCTTGGAAAAATAAGTTTAACGTAAATAGAGTATACTCATGGAAAAATTTATAGCATACATATTTTCATTAGGCTTTATATTGATTATATCGGGTTGCAAAGGACAGGATTCTTCATTATCAATGCCGAATCCAGGTTCGAATGTGTCTATTATAACATTTGATGTATACAAAGGTGGAGTGGAGAATGGTTTGTCAATCATATACTTGAGTGAACAGGCTTCCTTATTGATTAAATCAAATGGAATAGAATCATTAGATTCTCAAGATGTTCCACCTCCTCCACCAAATCAAGTAGGGTCAACTATAACAAGTTCTAATGTACATAAAATAAGAGCAGAAGTATTAAGTTTGGAAGAATCAACAGTGAAAGAAATTGAAAGACTAATTTCAGACTTTAGCCAGAAAGATCTGAGTTCTTTGGTTAATAATGTAAAGATTGAAGATGGAGTTGGAATTAAAATTATTATGACCTATCCTAATAATGATACCAAAGATTTTACTTTGATAAATGGAGCAACGGAAAATCAGAGAAAGTTTTTAAGATATGTTTTTGATAAGACAATAGAAATATCAGAATATAATAAAGAACAGCTCAAAATTTTCCTACGCTAATTTTTCTTGCAGTGAATTAGACTGAGCATCATTAAGCATAAGATCGAGCATATAAAGAATCCTCTCCTTGTAGGCAGGATTTACTTTTTGTAGTACTTCGAGGCGATAAATCATTTTTTTGTCTTTAAGTAAAACGGTGGTATCGCCTACGAGATAATCTAAACTCACATCCATAGCATCCGCAATTTTTTTAGCGGTCTCAACTGACGGTTGAGCTTCGTTCCGTTCGTATTTTCCTATTGCTTCTCTCGAAGCACGAACTTGTTTAGCCAATTCAGTCTGTGACCATCCTTTCTTTTTGCGGAGTTCGGTTATTCTACTACCTATTTTAATCATAATCAAGCCTTAAAGTGTATGATAATACTAATAAAAGCAAAGATACGGTAAAAAAGTGCAAAATAAAAGATGATAATGCTTGCCTCGTAAGTTACGATTGTGTAGTTTTGTGTCTGATTATACACAAGTAATTATTTAAACTTTATTTTTCAATTTAATAAGATTTTTGATGAAATGAAAGGCTACCAGAATGAATCAATTAGGCAACTAGATGGTGATGCAACTCCTAGTCATGATAATGACAGGATTGAAGATGGTACAGCAGGGTCGGTACTTGGTAAGACTATTAAAGACGAACTATATTACAAGCCGAAAATTAGAAAGTTGAAAAGGGCAAGACAAAAACTAATGTTATCAAAGGATTCACTAATGAAAATTATTAAGCAATGAAGAACTCTATTTTAAAAAAATATCTATGAATTTTATTAGTTTTTATGTTGTTTATTAACGTACTTGGCTGTACATCCGAAATTGTAAGTGTTGAGAATGGAGGCGATAAGTTAAAGAAGATACTGTTATTCTTACCATATTTATATAGGGTGATAATTGCAACGATAGTTATTAGGGGTTTTAAACATATCAATATTAATTATTATTTTTTTATAGGAATTATTTTTTTATTATTCTTTAGTTACTTACACGGAATGATATTGTTGCTCCTAATGTTGATGTTTAGTTCATCATCTGACACCCATCAATCATCCAAATAGATAAACTAAGTTAACTAGCTTGGTTGCTCCGATGGATCCCATAGACACAGACCTTTTCGAATAAATAAAAACAAAACGTACTCGGTATGTCAAAAACCGCATCTAGTTGAGTCGGCTAGCCTACTAAAGCTAGTCGCATTTTATTCAATAACAACTAAGAAAAAAT
>CAZOHX010000406.1:0-3593 GCA_964579315.1 uncultured Saprospiraceae bacterium | reverse complement strand
ATTTCTCTACTAATAAAACTAATTGCTGTGATTTTTAGACACTCTGCCGTTAGGCTTCATGCAAAGAAACTGTAATGAAAAAAAAGGGAATTAAATAAATGACACACGATCCATCAGAAAATATTAGAGGTTTACAACAATTACTTGTTTCTGATAAGAAGAAAATAGCATTTCTTTTTGGTGCTGGTACTTCTCTATCAAAAAAAAATGAAAATGCTTTAAATATTCCTGCTATTGGAAAAATGACTTCGGAAATTGAAAAAATACTAAATAAAACTGAAAAATATAAAAAAGCAATAGTAGAAATAAAAAAGGAAATATCTGATATTGGAAACAATTATACCGTTGAAACTCTTTTGTCAAATCTTGAACAAAAAAAAGAAATAATTGGGTCTGGAACTTTAAATGGATTAACAAAAAATGATATCTCGAACCTTATTAAGGATATAAAAAATGAAATCCGAAAAATTGTAAGTATTCATAAAAAGATATTAGATGAAAATAATATAGATAATCTTATTCAAACTGATTTTGCTGAATGGATTGCTCGCGCAAATAGAAAACACGCAATAGAAATTTTCACAACAAATTATGATTATCTATTTGAGTTAGGGTTTGAGTATCAAAGCATTCCATATTATGACGGGTTTACAGGAAGTTATCAGCCATTTTTTAATGCTAGCTCAATTGAAGACTTATCTTTTTTACCAATACAAACAAAGCTATGGAAAATTCATGGTTCACTAGGCTGGCATTTAGATGAAAAAAGGAAAAAAGTATGGAGAAAAGATTCTGATGATGATGATATTCTAATATATCCATCTGTTTTTAAATACAACAACTCTAAAAAGCAACCTTACACTGCATTAATGGACAGATTAACAAATTTTCTCAAACAACCCGACACCGTTTTAATAACTTGTGGATATTCATTTGGTGATGAACATATTAATGAAAGAATTTTGACAGCATTAAACTCAAATCCTTCTACTCACGTTTATGCCCTTTATTATGATATTTATTGGGAAGAAATTAATGATGGAGATACTAAAAGATCAGTAAAAAAATACAGTTTAACCGAAGATTCCAAATTATCTAAGCTAGCAAAATCAAATAGAAAAATATCTGTATATGGTTGCAGAAATGCAATAATTGGTTGTCAATTTGGAGAATGGCAATTAAAAAGAGAGCCAGATAAAGAAGATACTCCAAATGTTGCATCATATTTTGATGAAGATGCACCTGACAATGAGCAAGAATTAAAAAAAGAAAAAAAGGGGACTGAAATTTGGACAGGAAAAGGAGAATTGACTTTGCCTGATTTTTCAAAATTTGTAAGGTTTCTTAAAAATATGATTTATGAAAATGAATCAATACAGGACAGTAAGATATGATTGAAATTCAAACTGAAATAGGGGAAATTATCAATGTAAGCGGAAACACAATAACAGTTCAGCTTTCTGATGCTATGAAATCAAATATGCCTGTAATTGATGGTATAGTATATCGTATTGGTCAAATAGGATCATTTTTAAAAGTTCCGTTAGGGTATGCAAACCTATATGGAATTGTTACGCAAATTGGAGCATCTGCAATACCTGACAGTATAAAGGAATTAGCAAAACAAGATTATTCTTTACTTGATAACAGGCAATGGCTGAATATGGTTTTAGTTGGTGAACAAATTGGAAGAAAATTTGAAAGAGGTGTGTCGCAGTCACCTACAACTGGTGATAAGGTTCATTTAGTAACAATAAAAGATTTAGATATTATTTATGGAGGTTATGATGAATCTAATTCTATAATTGTCGGTAATATTAGTATTTCAGAAAGTCTAAACGCAAAAATTGATTTAAACAAATTAGTTAGTAGGCATTGTGCTATTTTAGGTTCTACTGGTAGTGGAAAATCTAATGCCGTTGGAATATTATTGAATGCTATTGCAAGTAAAAATTTTAAAAGTTCAAGGATTTTAGTAATTGATCCACACGGTGAATATAACGAAGTGCTCAAAGAAAAAAGCAATGTTTTTAGAATTAATGCAGAAGAAGAGAATAATCTTTTTATTCCTTTTTGGGCATTACCATTTAATGAATTATTAAGTATTTTTTCTGGAACTCTTAGTGACCAAAATAAAGATTATTTTAGAACAAAAATAGTAGAAGCAAAACTCAAATCAGTTGACGAAAATGATTTGAATGTAGCAAAAGAATTAGTGACGGCAGATTCGCCAATTCCATTTAGTTTAAAACAATTGTGGTTCGAACTTGATGATTTTGAAAGACAAACATTTAATGAGCGAGCCAACCCAGAAACTTTAACTGATAAACAAGTCGAGGGATCAGCAGAAAAATTAATATCTAATGAATATCAACCCGCAAGTGCTGGTGGTGGTAAACCTTTTTTAAACAATAAAGCAAAAGGCATTTTAGGTTTTCTAGATAGTGTTAGAATAAAACTGAAAGATTCTACTTATAATTTTCTATTTGAACCAGGTGATTTCACCCCAGATTTAAAAGGAAAAGTAAAGAATGATTTAAGTAGACTTCTGTTTGAATGGCTTGGAAGTGACAAGCCTGTAACAATTCTTGATTTATCAGGTATTCCAAGTGAAATAATGGCATCAATATCAGGAACATTATTAAAAATTATTTATGATGCTTTATTTTGGGGACAAAATTTATCAATTGGAGGTAAAGAACAACCTTTACTCATCGTTTTAGAAGAAGCACATAATTATTTAAAGGCAGGAGAAAATTCAATATCGTCAAGAGCAGTTCAATCTATTGCAAAAGAAGGCAGAAAATATGGTGTTGGTTTAGCATTAGTAACTCAAAGGCCATCAGAATTAGACGAAACTGTTTTGAGCCAATGCGGAACAATAATTGCCCTAAGAATGAATAACTCAAAAGATAGAGGACATATTCGTTCTGCCATTCAAGACGAATTACAAACAATGATAGATTTACTTCCGAGTTTAAGAACAGGGGAAGGAATTGTATCAGGCGAGGGAGTTAAAATTCCTTCAAGAGTTCAATTTTATAAACTCACAAATGCACCAAAAAGTTCAGACCCTATCGTATCTGAAAAATGGATGAATGATAAAAGTAAAATTAATGAAAACGATTATAAGGAACTACTCTCTCTATGGAGAAATCAAAAATTAAAGGATAAATAATATGGCACCAGAAATGAAATCCGTTAGTTCATCAAATGTATCCGAAGTTGGTTACAATGAAGAAACACAAGAAGTTTATGTAAGATTCTTAAATGGTTCACTTTACATTTACAAGGGTGTTCCAAAGCACGAATATGAAGGGTTATTAAACGCTCCATCAGTGGGTTCGTATCTTCACAGAAACTTTAAAAATGTATATCCATATGAAAGAATTGAATAGAAAGCACGAAAGCCTAACATTGGCTATAAGCAATGGCGGTTAAGTACTAAAAATCAAAGTAATATGAATAAAATAAACATCGGTGTTTAGTGCAAATATGAATATATGTGGTTATAAATCCGCCACTGCTCATAGCCGTGACCGTTGTAGGCAATTTAACAAAAAACCAGAAAATATGAAACAAAATTTAATAAG
>CAZOHX010000405.1:0-3596 GCA_964579315.1 uncultured Saprospiraceae bacterium | reverse complement strand
GTGTGAATCCATTGAAAGTACGATGGCTGCCATTTTAGGACTAGAAGATGAAGTGGTTGAGCAAATTTGTGCGGAAATTGACGAAGTGGTCGTTCCAGCGAATTACAATTGCCCTGGCCAATTGGTCATTTCAGGAAGTATTCCTGGCATCGAAAAGGCGGTAGAAAAATTGACTGAAGCAGGTGCTAGACGTGCGGTTATTCTTCCTGTTGGCGGTGCGTTTCACTCCCCTTTGATGCAACCCGCAGAAGATCAACTTAGAAAAGCGATTGAAACTACTAATTTTGTAGATCCTATTTGTCCTATTTATCAAAATGTTTCTGGATTACCACAAACGGATGCAGAAACTATCAAATCTAACCTAATCAAACAGTTGACTGCACCTGTAAAATGGACGCAGACTATGAAAAATATGATTGCGGATGGTACTACTGAATTTATTGAGGTCGGAGGCAAAGGCAATGTGATTCGGGGATTGATTAGAAAGGTGGATCGGAAATTTCCTACTAGTGCTATTTAAGTATGTGGAGAAGTTTAGTCGATTTTGCAAAAAGCAAAATCTAGTGGAGATATAGAGCAAAACGAGTACCCATTTTTGAAGAAATAAATTCATTTTTGAGAACAAACCAACTCATCCGCTCAACTAATCCCAAACGAAGTTGGGAATGGCTCAACCGCTCAACTTTTCCCAAAAATATTACCCAAATTACTATTATATAATCCAAAATTCACGTACTTTTGAACGATTAATTTTTTAAAATAAAATTCTGTTTATGAATTTACATGAATATCAAGGAAAAGAATTACTAGCCAAATTTGGAGTTCCAATCCAAAAAGGTGTAGTAGTCGATGATTTAAAGGATTTAATGCCTAGTTTAAAAAAGCTGAAAGACGAAACCCATACAGATTTTGTAGTCGTTAAAGCTCAAATACATGCTGGTGGACGTGGAAAAGGCGGTGGAGTGAAATTGGCTAAAAATGATGCTGAATTAAAAGATGTAGCTTCCAGTATTCTTGGAATGATGCTCAAAACACCACAAACTCCAGGCGGAATCAACGGTCCAGGAAAGAAAGTGAATAAAATTTTGTTGGCAGAAGATGTATATGCTCCTGACTTTGACGCTTGTAAAGAATTTTATGTATCTATCTTAATGGATAGAGAAAAGAAAAGAAATGTCATTATTTATTCTACTGAAGGGGGAATGGATATTGAAAAAGTAGCTGATGAAACACCACATTTAGTTCATAAAGAATACGTAGATCCTGCTTTGGGATTATTAGGCTTTCAAACTAGAAAAATTGCTTTCAATCTAGGGCTGAGTGGTACAGCAATGAAAAATATGACCAAGTTTATTGCCAAACTTTATAGTGCCTTCGTTGGTTCGGATGCTTCGCTTTTTGAAATTAATCCTTGCTTGAAAACAGGAGATGACAGAATTATTGCAGTAGATAGCAAGGTCTCTTTGGATGAAAACTCTTTATTTAGACATCCTGATTTAGCCGCAATGCGTGATACATCAGAAGAAGATCCAACAGAAGTGGAAGCTAAAAGTTATGGACTCAATTATGTGAATTTGGATGGAAATGTGGGTTGTATGGTCAACGGTGCTGGATTGGCAATGGCGACTATGGATATCATCAAATTGTCGGGTGGTGAACCTGCTAACTTCCTTGATGTTGGGGGTACTGCAGATGCTGAAAGAGTAGAAAAAGCATTTAGAATTATTCTTCGAGATCCAAATGTAAAAGCGATTTTGATTAATATTTTTGGTGGTATCGTTCGTTGTGACCGTGTAGCTCAAGGAGTAGTAGATGCTTATAAAAATATTGGAAATATAAACGTGCCTATTATCGTAAGATTGCAAGGTACAAATGCAGATATTGCAAAAGAAATTATTGATAATTCTGGATTAGAGGTACACTCCGCAGTATTGTTGCAAGAAGCTGCTGATTTGGTCACTAAGGTACTTGCTTAAATCAGTTATCAGTTTAAAAAAGTTATCAGTTATCAGTTTGAAAAGTTACCAGTTATGTTACAAACTAATTATTTTAGTGAATAGCAACTAGTAACTATTTAACTGATAATTGGTCACTAATTAACTGATCACTACATAACTGATAACTGAAACATGCAAAGCTATTCCTTATACGAACTCAATGAATACATCCAAAGAGTAATTGCTCTAAATTTTAGTGATGCCATTTGGATTCGTGCAGAAATATCGCAAGTAGGCATTTCCAAGGGACATTATTATATTGATTTGGTGGAAAAAAATGAAGTTTCAGACCAAGTTATTGCATCTATAAGTGCCATCATCTGGCAAAGAAAAGTTTCGGAATTAAAATTTGCACTGAAAAGAGACTTTGATAATGTACTTCAATCAGGTATGGAGGTCTTATTCAAAGTAAAAGTCAATTTTCATGAAAGATTTGGGATAAAGGTTTTTATTGAAGATATTGATCCTAGTTTTACTTTTGGAAAGTTGGTTCTACAACGACAAAAGACCATTGAGACTTTGACAAAACTTAATTTATTCGATAAAAATGCTCAATGCTCATTGAGTCCTGTAATTCAAAAAATAGCGGTTATAAGTTCTCCAACAGCTGCTGGTTTAGAAGATTATCTCAATCATTTAAAATCCAATCCGTATGATTATGTTTTTTCAAACCGTCTGTTTCCCACAGCAGTTCAAGGTATTCATGTAGAAAAAGAATTGATACGAAATCTGGAAAAAATAAAAGAACATCTGAATCAATTTGACTGTGTGGTCATCATACGTGGGGGTGGGTCAAAACTAGATTTAATGGGATTTGATGGATTGGAAGTATGTAAAGCTATTGCAAATTTTCCAATTCCTGTCATTACTGGGATTGGTCATGAGATAGATGAATCCGTAGCAGACTTAGTGGCACATACTGCTCTACGGACACCCACGGCTGTAGCTGATTTTATACTCAATCAAAATGCTTTTTTTGAAGGAGATATTATTGATATGGGACATCAAATTACTCGATTAGCTACTGAAAAATTGCATCAAGAAGAAGAAACGCTAAATTATTTTGAGCAATTTATACATCAACAAGTCAATCATAGACTACACAAAGAAGAAGATAGTTTGAATCATATTGAACAAATGTTACAAATACAAGTAATACATACCATCCAACAACAAGATGTGATTTTAGACAATCTTTCAAATGTCTTGACCTTACTAAATCCAGATTCGATACTCAAAAGAGGATATTCTATCACTTATTTGAATGATAAGCCTGTTCATCTCAAAAGTGAATTGAATAAAGGCGATAAAATTACTACTAGATTCCAAGATGGAGATATTGAAAGTACGATTTAGTTTTTTTGAATAAAAATTGATTTCTAGTATATTTTGGATTCCCATTTACTATTCTTTCATCATTTCAAATCCAACTCATCTTCTATTTTCCGCAATTTATTTTTGCAAAATCCTATCAATTCTGTTGCATATTTCACCTTTTCGGGTAATTCATCCATCGAAATTTCATTATCCTGTAACTGCTGAATAATCGTTTGCAAATCTTTCATCACCTTTTCATAGGATATTATCTTTTTCTTTTTT
>CAZOHX010000404.1:0-3598 GCA_964579315.1 uncultured Saprospiraceae bacterium | reverse complement strand
GAAAGAAAGTTATAATTTGTATGAAACGGATCTCAAAAAAGTACCGAATAGTTTCAAATTAAATTATCATTATGGACTTGAATTGGTAAAAAAGGCACTGGATATAAAAGAGCGATTTAGACCTACTCCTGAAAATAAAAAACAATACTCTTTTTTACTTGGAAAAGCTCATAAACAGTTTGAAAAGGCAGTAAAAATATATCCAGAATATGGTGATGCCTACGCCCAAATTGGTCTTTCTTGGTATCGAAATGGAGATTTCGAAAAAGCGATGCCTGCCTATAAAAAAGCCATTGAAGTTAAACCAAACAATCCAAAGGCATTGAGCAATATGGGTATGATTTATTATGAATGGGGAGATTATAAAGAAGCCTTAGACGTCTATGAAAAAGCCATCAAACTAGATCCAAAATATGTAGATGCTCATCGAAATTTAGGAGCATTAAATGCAAAAGTAGGAAATTTTCCAAAAGCTATTGAGCAATTTTTGATTGCGCTCAAATATGACCCGAATTCTACTACCCTTTTAATGTTTCTCGGGAATGCATATTCTGATAACGGACAACCCGCTCTCTCTCAGAAATATTTTAATATGGCTTACAAATTAGATCCAAGTCTCAATCCTAGATACAAAAAATAATTATTTTTGATTGTAATTTGTATTGAAAAATCAAGCATCTGCAATGTAAAAATATCATTGCAAAATGGAACATTTTCTATGCAAAATGCATCAAATAACTAAAAATAAAAAAAAATATGATTTTAGAAGTCAATCCACAAAATCCACAAAATAGGAATATTTTTAAAGTGGCGGATATCTTAGAAAGCGATGGGGTGATTATTTATCCCACAGACACTGTTTATGCACTAGGCTGTAATATTTTCAGTCACAAAGGTATCGAAAAACTATGTATGATAAGAGGAATCAAACCCGAAAAAGCAAAAATGTCTTTCATTTGTAAAGATATTGCTCAAATAGCCGAATTTACTCGGCAAATTGATAATAATACGTTCAAAATACTAAAAGAATACCTTCCTGGACCCTATACTTTCATCCTAAATGCAAGCAATAAATTGCCTAGATTGATGAAAAATAAGAAAAAAACAATTGGAGTCAGAATTCCAGCATCCCCTATTGTAAAATCAATTATCGAAACGCTTGGTCAGCCCATCTTATCTATGTCCTTAAAATCTGATGGAGATTTTGAAGATTATTTTACTGATCCAATAGATATTCACGAAAAGATGGGTAAACGAGTGGATTTGGTAGTGGATGGTGGTCTTGGGAAAGTTTCTCCTTCCACAGTAGTAGATCTGACAACAGAAACACCTACTATCATACGTCAAGGAGCGGGGAAATTTGATTATTAATTTTTTCCCATATAAAATATCATTTTTTCAATTTCATTGAGAAAATGATATTTTATTTAACACATCTAACCCAAAAAAATACAGGCATTTTTTCAATTGTCAAGTAACTGACATTTTATAAGATTCATTTCGTCTTAAAATTCATTATAAAATTGTAACTTCGCAATTCAAATTAAAAAAATAGGCTATGCAGCACAGATTATTATATACCCTGATTATATTATTTATTAGCAACCTAATTATTGCTCAATCTGGCGTGATTCGGGGTAACATTTTTGATGAAAATACTGGCGATCCCATTATGTTTGGAAATGTTATTTTGAGTGGAACGGATTTCGGTACGACAACTGATTTGGATGGATTCTTTAGTTTACCTGATGTTCCTGCTGGAGAATATAACTTGATTGCTTCCTATGTAGGATATGATTCTGATACTATTGCCATCAATTTAACAGCTAAATCTATTTTATATAAGCGAATCGTCTTGCATGAATCCGCTGTAAATCTAGGTGTTGTAAATATTTCGGCAACCAAGGAAAAAGCAAGGTCGGATGTCCAAATTTCACAGGTTCAAATTACTTCAAAACAATTAAAAAGTCTTCCGTCAACTGGTGGAGAACCAGATATTGCGCAATATCTTTCAGTATTGCCAGGAATTATTTCTACAGGAGATCAAGGTGGTCAATTGTATATTCGTGGAGGTTCTCCAATTCAGAATAAAATTATGCTAGATGGAATGACCATCTATAACCCATTTCATTCCATTGGATTTTTCTCCGTCTTTGAAACAGAAAT
The DNA here is from genome assembly GCA_964579315.1 of uncultured Saprospiraceae bacterium. Lineage (GTDB taxonomy): Bacteria > Bacteroidota > Bacteroidia > Chitinophagales > Saprospiraceae > CAMZLN01. The sequence goes on along the minus strand of CAZOHX010000404.1, from coordinate 1,432 downwards.
AATCAAAAATGTGGATGTACTTACAGGTGGATTCAATGCAGAACATGGGGGTAGGATTTCTGCTATTGTAAATATTCATACTAAAGAAGGAAATAAAAAACGATTGAGTGGTGTGATTTCAGGAAGTCCTTTTTTAGCGAAAGCTATGATTGAGGGACCACTTATGCCTTTAAATGAAAAAACAGGTTCCAGTGCTTCTTTTTTAGTTACAGCGAAACAAGCACTTATAGAAAAGACATCTCCATTATTATATAAATATGCCACCGACACAAGTGGTACATTACCATATAATTTTAGAGATATTTTTGGAAAATTATCATTTGTGGGCGGTAAAGGTAGTAAACTTAATATATTTGGCTTTAATTTTACAGATGGCGTTAATTATTCAGACATTGCCAATTTAAATTGGAATTCTTTGGGAGGTGGTGCTCAATTTTCAGTTATCCCTGCATCCACAAATTTAACTATGAATGGTAATATTTCATATTCAAAATATGATATTACCTTGGATGAAGGCGATGGCAAACCTAGAACGAGTAGCATCGAAGGATTTTCGGCAGGAATTACATTCAACAATTATCATAAAACCAATGAATTTAAATACGGATTTGAGTTGAATGGCTACAAAACGCAATTTAAATTCACCAATTTTTTAAATAATACTATTGAACAAATTGACAATACCACAGAAATTTCTGGATTTGTTAAATACAAACAAAAATGGAATGATTTAATCATTGAACCAGGGCTCCGTACCATCTATTATGCTTCCTTATCTCAAGGAGTTATTGAACCAAGATTGGGGCTAAAATATAATATTTCAGATAGGATAAGGTTCAAAGCAGCAGGTGGTCTCTATTCACAAAATATCATCAGTACGGTCAATGAGAATGATATTGTAAACCTATTTGTCGGTTTTTTATCAGGACCTGAAGAAGTGATTTTTGTAAAAAATACCAAAGAAAAAACTACAGACAAATTACAAAGAGCTATTCATGGCGTAGCGGGTATTGAAATAGACTTGAACAATCAAACAACATTAAATATTGAACCATATTATAAAAGATTTACCCAAATTATCGGACTAAATAGAAATAAACGTGAGCCTTCTGATGCCAACTATATGACAGAAACGGGAGATGCGTATGGAATAGATATTTCCGCAAAATATACAACTCAAAACCTATACTTGTGGGCGACTTATTCACATGGATATGTCAATCGAGATGATGGATTTCGAGTGTATCCTACCCTATTTGATAGACGAAATAATGTCAATTTATTAGCAACTTATACCTTTGGTGCTGCAAGAAATTGGGAAGCAAGTTTTAGATGGAATTATGGAAGTGGATTTCCTTTCACTTTAACGCAGGCATTCTATGAATATCTCGATTTTAAAGAAGGTTTAGATTTTGATTACACCAATACGAAT
>CAZOHX010000403.1:0-3602 GCA_964579315.1 uncultured Saprospiraceae bacterium | reverse complement strand
TTTCGAGCACGGACACTATGAAGTCACCTTGACTACTACGTGTGAGACTATCGTAAAAACTTTTGACGTTGTAGATTCTGACCTGCAAATAGAAATAGATCAAAATATTACACTTAATGCAGGAACCAGTCTTGAACTAAATCCAATTATTGATTCAAAAACACCTATAACTGATTTACAGTGGACTGCATCTCCATCTGATCCAACAATTTGTAAAAATTGTCCAACTATACAAATCAACCCCAAAGTAGATACTAAATATACCTTACGTATAGAGAATGATGGTCTTTGTATGAAATATATAGATATTGATGTAAAAATCAAAAGAAACATTTATTTTCCAAACGCATTTACACCCAATTTTGATGGAATCAATGATGTATTTTTCATTTCATCATCAGGGACTCCCTTAAAAATTAATCGCTTTTATATTTATGACCGTTGGGGTGGCATCGTTTTTGAAAACGATAATGGAGTGACAAATAATGCCGCAGATGGATGGGATGGTACATTCAATGGAAAAATCGCTTCAAATGGAACATATGTTTGGATTGTAGAATTGGAAACTCCCGAGGGATATTCTATTTTAAAACAAGGAACGATTTCTATAATCAATAAATAATATTCCAATTGGAATTTTTTGTAGCATTTTGCGTTAAAACTTCGTATAATTGTAATTTTAAATTTAAAAATATAAAAATGAATCGATTAATAATCCTTTTAGCTATTAGCCTAATTACTTTTTCTTGTAAAACAGATCCAAAAGAACATAATGCTATTCCCGAACCAGCAAAGAATAATGCACCTATTAATGCAAAGAAACCAAGTGATATCAAAAGAGCACAAATTGTAATCTCAGATAGTCCAAAAGAAGATTATCCAGCGGTTTTCCTTGACAATGGCTTTCCTATTATGAAAGATACCGAAGTAGCAGGAACGGGTAATACAGAAGTAGCGGAAGATTTTGGGGCAAGTATCAAACTTAATACGACTAAGAAAATCCCAGAAATTGAAGCATTTTACAATGAACAACTCACTGCAAAGGGTTGGAAAATTAAAAAAGTCAATGTTTTTAAAGGAGCTTCCAAGGCTTTAGGTTATGAAAATGATAAATATACATTACAAATTATCATTATTGATGATATCAATCAAGATTATCGAAAAATGGCAGTGGTAATGCATTTGAATCCAACTTCAAAGAAGTAATTTTTAAAAAAATCACCTATAAATTTCCATAAATTTTAATCGATGGGAAATAGGTGATTTTTTAATTATTAAATATATGTTGCAACATTCAATGTTTTGACTTATATTTGCATTAAAAAATAAATCAATGAAAATTGAAGACGAACTAAAAAGTAAATTCAGAAATGATTATCACAAGGCACTAATCAATCTTGTTTTTACACAAAAATATGTCTTTTCTGAATTTTTAAGAATTTTAAAACAAAATGGGCTTTCTGAGCCTAGCTACAATATACTCAGAATAATTAGGGGAGCAGAAAAATATGATGCCGTTGTATCTATTGGGTATCTCAAAGAGCGCATGTTGGATAAAAATTCAGATGTAAGCAGATTGGTCGATAGATTGGTTAAAAATGAATTAATTCACCGAATTGAATGTCCCAAGGATAGAAGGCTCAAAGAAATATCATTATCACATAAGGGGCTTGAATTATTAATCAAACTTGATCAAAAAGAAGAAACTTTTGATAATCTGATGTCCAATCTTTCAAAAAATGAAATCAAAGAATTAAACAGATTACTCGATAAAATTAGAAATTAATTATTATTTATAAATCATAGGATAACAATTCCTATAAAACAATTTTAACAATGAAATATTCGATTTTCACCATTTTAATCATTGCAGCAATACTCTCTTCATGTTCCAATAATGGAAAACATGCGGATACGAAGGATGCAGCAAAAGTAGAAGTTGTAAAGAATGCCCAAACAGGAACTTTCAAAAATATTGCGGCAAGTAGCCATCTCAATTGGAGAGCATCACATTTAGGCGGACTACAACAACGTTTTGGAAAGGTTAAATTAAAAAATGCTGAGTTTTTAGTAAATAATGGGAAAGTAACCAATGCAACAGTTGAAGTAGATTTAAACACTTTAACGGTAGAAAGTTTTCCAGCAGGATCAGAGCAAATTGCAAAATTGACAGGTCATTTAAAATCTCCCGACTTTTTTAATATTCAAAAATATCCAACAGCAAAATTTGAGTTGACTAGCATCAAGCCTGGCACTGGTGGATATAACTCTACAGTTACTGGAAATTTAACTATTTTAGATAAAACTAAAAGTATCACTTTCAAGGCAAATATCAATGTAACAGGGGATAAAGTAAGCATCAAATCCGAAGATTTCTCAGTAAATCGTACAGACTGGGGATTGACATACCATACAGAAGGAACGGCTGGTGTTCCTAAAAATTACTTAATTGCTAATGATATTGGATTTACTATTGATGTGACGGCTGGGAAATAGTTTTCAGTTAATTAGTTATCAGTTATACAGTAATGGTAGTCTAGAAGTTTACTAGCTGCCATTATTGTATTTTCATAGAAGTATTCTAATTAACCACTACATATTTCTCCTATACTGCCCCCCCACTTCATACATCGCATTTGTAATCTGGCCAAGCGAGCAATATTTACCTACTTCCATCAAGGCTTCAAAAATATTATCATTTTTGACTGCTTTGATTTGTAAATCTTTCAAAAGAGCAGCCGTAATATTTTCATATGCTTTATGAAGATTATTGACCGTATTTATTTGATCTTGCTTTTCTTCTTCAGTTGCACGAATCACTTCTTTTGGAATCACCGTTGGAGATCCATCTTTGGATAAGAAAGTATTTACCCCTATAATTGGTAATTCACCCGTATGTTTAAGTGTTTCATAATACAAACTTTCTTCTTTAATTTTACTTCTTTGATACATGGTTTCCATAGCACCAAGCACTCCGCCCCTTTCTGTGATTCTCTCAAACTCTTGCAAAACAGCTTCTTCCACCAAATTTGTCAATTCTTCAATAATAAACGAACCTTGAATTGGGTTTTCATTTTTGGTCAAACCAAATTCATGATTAATAATCATCTGAATAGCTACGGCTCTTCTTACACTTTCCTCCGTAGGTGTCGTGATAGCTTCGTCATAAGCATTGGTATGCAAAGAATTGCAATTGTCATAAATCGCATATAATGCTTGTAACGTAGTACGTATATCATTGAAAGAAATCTCTTGTGCATGCAAGGATCGTCCCGATGTTTGGATATGATACTTTAATTTTTGAGCACGATCTCCAGCTCCATATTTCAACTTCATAGCTTTTGCCCAAATTCTTCTTGCTACACGTCCAATTACTGCGTATTCAGGATCTACTCCATTGGAAAAGAAGAAAGAAAGATTAGGTCCAAATAGATTGATATCCATTCCACGACTCAAATAGTATTCTACATAAGTGAATCCATTTGCCAATGTAAAAGCCAATTGAGTAATAGGATTGGCACCTGCTTCTGCGATATGATATCCCGAGATAGAAACCGAATAAAAATTTCGCACCTTATGATCAATAAAATAACTTTGCACAT
>CAZOHX010000402.1:1777-3606 GCA_964579315.1 uncultured Saprospiraceae bacterium | reverse complement strand
CCATTTGATATGGAAACGAATGGGTGTACTATTCCTAATTGTGGTTGTCAGCGACATTAATAATATGGTATTGTAAATCGGTGGACATACCAATACATATGTCCACCTACTTCAATCTAACTACCTATCAATTTTTAAATTCAACAGGCAATATCAACTGAACATCCAATTCTTCTCCATTGTGTTTCGCAGATCTCCAATCCAAATTTGCAGCTTTCAAAGCTCTTACCACCTCCTTCCCCATTCCGTAACCAAAATCGCTTGCTACTAAATATCTTACAATTACTCTCTTTTGAACAGGATTCATTGTAATATCATTACGAGATGAAATATCAATTTCAATCATTACGATACCTTCTTTTTTTGCATTCATAGCATCTTTAGGATATTTTAGATTATCATGTATCGCTTGTAAAAGTTTAGTATTTGTACAATCAGCCTGCTCTTCTTCTGAAGCCAAAGATTCACATCCACTAATAGTTGCAATTTGATCAATATGTTGATTTTTATATATGATATTTTTAACTACCTGAACAGTTTTATTGAAAGTTTTGGGATCAAATGTAGTAATAGTATCAATTTGCGTCTGGGCAATCTCTGGTTCAAGATTCTGAGCGACTAAATCACTACTAAATGTCACCAGAGCCAATAAAATAAGTAAAGGCAAACTCCAAATATATCTCATTTTGGTCAACTGACTTGACCGTTTTTTTGTCATCATAATAATTCTTTTTTTAAGTTGTGAGTTAATAAATCCATTTGATAAGGCAGCATTATTTCCGGAAATTGACTGCTTCATCAACAATAGGCCATATTGTTTGGTATTTTTTATATTCTTTACAGCATTATCTGCTTCATATTCATGTACTTCTTGCAATGCCCTTTGAAAAGCATACAAAAAAGGATTCCACCAAAAAAATATTTTCAAAATTTCAGTAAAAAGGATATCCATAGAATGCCATTGTTTAGCATGGGTAGATTCATGGATATAAATTTGTTCCCATTCTTCTTGTGTGAAATTATTCTTTTGATGGATAAAAATGTAATTAAAAAAGGAGAAAGGACTCATTTCCTTTTCTAAATGAATCAAGGTTAAATTTCCAATTTTTTCCTTTTTGTTACCATTGACCAACCATATTATTCCGATTATTCCTTTCATAAACCGCATCGACATAAACACTACACCCATCCAATATAAAATCGAAACCAAATTGTAGGATGTAATAGATTCATTGGTAGATTCAAGTGCTGTCATTTGACTTGAAATGGTAATCGTTGGCAGTAAAATAGGCTCCATTACCATTTGATTTTGAATCAAATAAGGTTGAACCAAAGGCACAATCAATCCAAGACATAATACACCCAACAAATAATATCTGTTGCTTTTAAAAAAGGTGACATTTCCTAGGAATAAATAATAAAAAGCAATTAGAAAAAGCCAAATTATCGAGACTTGAAATGGAAAGATACTATTCATGATTATCTAATTTTTTGATTAATTCTTCCAATTCTTCAGGTGATACGGCTTTGTCTTTCATTAAAAATGAAACTAAATTTTTAGCAGAGCCCTGAAAATAGTTTTTTACAATTTCCTTGATATTACTCCCTGAATAGGCTTCTTTCTCGATGGCTGGCATGTATAAATAGGTGCGCCCATACGCCTTGTGTGTCAAGAATTCTTTTTTTTCTAAACTTCTAAATACAGAAGATATCGTACTGTGGGGTGGTTGGGGATCATCCAAAGATGTGATCAATTCACTCACAGTGCAGGGCCCCATTTCCCAAATTCGATTCATGATATCTTCTTCGATTTTTGTTAATTTCTTCAT
>CAZOHX010000402.1:0-1677 GCA_964579315.1 uncultured Saprospiraceae bacterium | reverse complement strand
CCATTTCCCAAATTCGATTCATGATATCTTCTTCGATTTTTGTTAATTTCTTCATAATTAGAATTTAATTAATGTCATAATCAATTAAAACAAGTTGAAAAACTTGCCTTCTCATTTCAATCCAAAAAAATAATGGAATGGAAATAAATATGAATCTATTATCTATGACTCTCCATATTTTTAACGATTTAGGTAGTTTTGTAACTATTATTATCATTTTATAACGACAATATACGTTGAATTAATTAAAAAAGCAATTTTTTTATAATTTTTCATCTAAAATTCCCCATGATACGTCTAAAACAGCGTATATTTGTATTTCAATGAATTGTCAAACCACCATTAAGCAATTTTTTTTCATCATTCAGTTGTTGATTTTCATCTCTACAACAGGATATTCTCAATCCTATAAATATTTTAATTATAATGTCGAAGATGGTCTTCCGAGTCCACAAGTATATGATTCTTATGAGGATGATTTTGGCTATATTTGGTTTACAACGGATAGAGGAATGTGTAGATATAATGGTTCTAAATTTGAAACGTTTACTTCTAAGCAAGGTCTAGAAAATATTACAAACTTTAGAATCTACCCTACTGGACATGGTCATTTTTGGATCTGTAGTATTGGAGCAAGTATTAGCTATTGGGATGGAACTCAATTTCAAGCATTTAAATTCAATAATAAAATTGAATCGCTTGTTTCAAAAGAAAATAAATGGTTAACTATTGTAAATTGTGAAGAAAAAAATATTTCAGTTTTTTTTGAAAATAATTCACCAAAAATACCTAAAAAAATTCACAAAATAAATACTGTCACTGGGCAGATTTCAACACTTCCGTTTAGTCAAATAAAAATTGGATCTTTTGCCCCATCCAATACTAAATTTTATCTTTCCAAGGTAGATAAGTATGCATCCATTTCAGATTCAATTTACTATAATAAGCTTCGCCCTTTTCTTCATGACATTAAAGGTATTATTTCAGTTTTTTTAGATAATCAAAACAATATCTATGTTGGGACTTACAATGGATTGATAATATATAAAAATGGTAATATTAACAATCCAAAGAAAATTCTAAAAGATGCGGCGATTACTTCCATTGAACAATCAAGCAGTGGGACGATAATTGTCACAACTCTAGGAAAAGGGGTGTTCTTTATTCCGTCCATTAAAATACATAAATATAATTTCAACAATATTGTATTCAAACATGAAATGTTTCAAAAAAGTATTATCGCTGATGAAAATATCTATTTTAAATCTGATAAAAATATTATTATTGAATTAGATAATGATGAAAAACCAACGATTTCACTTGGACTTACAAATTATTCCGCCTTACATTTCACACTTTTACATCTTTCAAATGGTGACCTATTTCACTACATTCCTTCCTATTCCCACTTTCATATTTTAAGTCAAGAAGATAAAATAAAAAATAAAGCAAACAAACTAAAAAACGACAGAATTGTCGAATTACTTAAAAATCCTAATATTTCGAAAAATTATTATAAACGAGTTCTTTGTGCAATAGAAGACCATAATCATAACCTTTGGATTGGAACAGATAAGCATCTTTATAAACACAAAATAAATGAAAATTCATTCGTAGATTCCATGCAAATAGAAGCAATTCCAATAGAGCAAAATAATATTCGGATTTCCAAACTTT
>CAZOHX010000401.1:0-3607 GCA_964579315.1 uncultured Saprospiraceae bacterium | reverse complement strand
TCTGAATCAGGATTTTCAGAACCAGCCTGACTGCTGGCAGGTTATAGAATTTTCAGAATTTTGATTTTACTTTAAATTTAAATTATTCCGTATCATAAAACTAATTTCCAAATAAACTAATCAAAAAAGGCTATAACACAGAGTTGCACAGAGAAAAAACGAGTTTCATAGAGTTTTCTAATAGTTAGAATAGGTACAAGTAAGAACAGCATTCAATCATTCAAAAACTCAATAACTCATTCATTCAATAATTAAAATACTACCCAAACAAGTCCAAAATATCATCCCGACTAACCGATTTCAAGAAGCTCTCTTCTGTTTGAATAATATCCGATGCAATTTTCTTCTTTTTCTTTTGATAATTAACAATTTTCTCTTCGACAGTACCTTTCACAATCATACGATAGGCAATGACAGGTTTGGTTTGTCCAATACGATGTGTACGGTCTATCGCTTGATTTTCTACGGCAGGATTCCACCATGGATCCACGATATATACATAATCCGCTGCGGTAAGATTCAATCCAGTATTTCCCGCTTTTAGACTGATTAGAAACACACGAATATCTTCATTTTCTTGAAAATTATTGACACTTGCTTCTCTTTGTTTTTTGGAGCGTTGACCATCAAGATACTCGTATTGGATACCTGCTTTCTCAAATTCTGGAATAATGAGTTTCAGCATTTTGACAAACTGCGAAAAGATAAGAATCTTGTGATTTCCCGTTTTTTCTGTGACGTGATTCAACAATTCTTTGATTTTCACACTTTCATTTCCGTAATCTTCTTTATCTGGCAACAGAGCTGGTGAATCACAAATTTGTCTCAATTTCATTAATCCTTCTAGGACATACATTTTACTTTTTTGAAGACCATTCTCTTCGATTTTACCCATCAAGTAATTACGATATTTGTCCCTAAAAGCATTATAAACTTTTTGTTGCTCGTCCTCCATTGTCAAATAAATGTAATCTTCTATTTTTTCGGGCAAATCCTTGGCAACCTGCTCTTTGGTACGACGAAGTACAAAAGGTTTGATTAGATTTTGCAATTCTTTGGATCGATCAATATCTTGATTAGAATCTATGGGTTTGGAGTATTCATTTTTGAAATAGGATTGGCTACCCAAAAAGCCTGGATTTAGAAAATTTAACTGTGCATATAAGTCAAAAGTATTGTTCTCAATAGGTGTTCCTGTCATCGCAATTTTATGCTCCCCTTTAAGCACGCAAACAGCTTTGTAACGTTGAGATGATGGATTTTTAATGGCTTGCGACTCATCTAAAACGATATATTTGAATGTCATTTTAGATAGTTTTTCAATATCTCTTGCTACGATTCCGTAGGTCGTAATGATCAAGTCATACTCTTTAAAGGTATCGAAATTGGTTGTTCTATTCAAACCATGATGAATAATAAAACTCAAATTTGGGGCAAATTTCTTAATTTCATTTTCCCAGTTGAACAATAAACTCGTAGGGATGATAATCAAACTTGGATTTTCACTTCCCAAATCTTTTTGATTCTGAAGCATAGTCAATACTTGCAAAGTTTTCCCCAATCCCATATCATCGGCCAGGATACCACCCCACTTGAAATTGTGTAGAAAGTGGAGCCAATTAAATCCTTCTTTTTGATAATCTCGAAGATTGGCTGTAATTGCAGTAGGAATTTCAACTTTTTCGATTGACTCAAACTGTTTGAGCATTCTTTTTTTCTCGGCTAATTCCGCTAAGATATCTTCATTGGTAATTTCATCAAACAACTCATCAATAATCGAGAATTTCAATTTAGAAATCTGAATAGAAGCATCATTCACCTCCCCTACTCTAAAATATCGTTCTAGTTTTTCAATCCATTCTTCAGGAAGAATCCCCAATTTACCATCCGCTAATTGAACAAATTTATTTTTTTTTACAATCGCTTTTCTCAATTTTGCCAAACTAATTATTTCATCACCAAATTTGACTTCCAATTGCACATCAAACCAATCTTCTCCAGATGAGATATGAGTAGAAATATTAGCTTTATGTGGAGAATACTTTATTTTTTTCAAATCATTGATACCAAATATTTCAATACCTACTTCGGCCATTTTTTCATAAAAATCAAAAAACCAATTCCTTTTTAGAAGTGCCTGATGGGGCAAATAATAAAAATCATAATTGGCTTGATCGCCAAAATCTGAATGCAAACCACTAAAAAGTTGATTAAAAGCAGCTTCATATTCATTATCACGCAAATACTCTATAATTTGATTTCCTTTTCGGTCAAAAAGAGCCATATCATCACAAATATTGGTCATTTTTTCATGATCATAAACCACCACAGGTTTGAAAATCACAAAATCTCCAAGCTCACTGATATAAACTTGTTTTCTCAAAGGAACTAACTCAATATGTTGTTTCTCAATAGTCTCCATTTCACCCATTTCAATCTTATAATTCTCCGAAAGTGGTTGAATAATCTCATCAAAAAGCTGATCAAAATTGGCTTTATCGACAACAAATCTAGGTTGTTTTGCAAAAGTGGAATCAATCACCTGAGCTTGATTAAGAGATTCGTGTAAATATAAGGTATCTTCATCGTTCACCAACAATTTAGATGATAAAATTTTATTGGCAACGATTTGATTTGTTGGAATTTCTATAGAATAATCCGCCAATTTCAATTTAGCATTCAACACAAAAGAATCTTCGTCTTCATTCAATTCAAAAAATAAAACCGCAGGATCTGTAGAAATTTTCACAGGAACGAGATCTTTTTTCTTTAAAGTATTGTCCCATAGAGAATTAGTAGAAGAAATTCGTTTATAAACATAGACCTCATCTTTCAATAAATGAAAAATTTCTTGCAAATGAGTAAAAATGGATTTCGTTTTATTGATTTCATCTTCAGAAAAATAAGCTATGGTATTCAAATCATCAGAAATAGCCTTTATTTTCAAAATCAAGTTGGCTTGTTCATCTGATTTATGAGTAGCATTTGAATCGCTATCATAATATCGAGCAATATATTTCAAAAAAGGCGTATTGGTTTTTTTCCCTTTTAAAATAATGATGTCATTCAATGGAAATTGCCCCCTACTTCGTGAAAAATCAAACAAAAAACCCAATTGATAATATTCATCTGTATCAGAAATAGGCTGTAAAATAGATAAATTTGTCATTTTCGCAAAAGCCGATTTCAAATCTTCAATACGCTCAGTATCTGTAAAATCCAACTCTTCTGAATTGCGATTTCGATGAAAATAAATCTGCTTATTAGGGACATTATCATGAATTTTCTGTTCTAATTTTTCAGAAGAAAAACGTGGTTTAATCTGAATCAAAAAATTATCTCCAAAACGATCCAAATTATACTGAAGTGCCTTTGCTTGGTGGGCACAAATTTTATCTCCATCAAAATCACAGGTGCACTGAGTATAAAAATCATTATCTTTATAAAAAATAGATACCGTATGGGTAGCCTCTATTCTATCTGCCCAAATCCGACTATACATAGCCACATCCATTTGGAGCACCTTGTCTGGAGTCACCCCATAATTTTCTACTTGAAAATTGCGTTTTTTTAAATCATATGCCACTTCTGGAGTAATATGTCGCTC
>CAZOHX010000400.1:0-3615 GCA_964579315.1 uncultured Saprospiraceae bacterium | reverse complement strand
ATTCGAACTCGCGACCCCGACCTTGGCAAGGTCGTGCTCTACCAGCTGAGCTACTTTTGCATAATTTAAATTGCATTTACTTTCAAATGCGGTGCAAATATAAGACATTTTTTTACTTATTGTCAAAATAAAAACTATATTTTTTTACTTTTTTTTAAAAACCTGTGATAATGGGATATGCTTTGAAAATATACACACAAAAACATATGTCACTCACTCATAAACCATTTTCTCAAATTAGCCAAATGTTCATCGTGCAAACCATCAGGAAAAGGATAATATTTTAGGAAATTTTCGAAATCAAAATAAAATTTAATAAAATACTCCAAATAGTAATTATCTAACATTAAACGGGTTTTTATAGCATCGACACTAGTAGCTATATCCCCATGACCAGGAATCATAGTTTGAATAGGATGACGCTCCAAAATGAGTGAAATCTTATCCACAGTTTTACGATATTCATCTAAAGAATAATAGATAAATGGAAATTCAATATTGCTTAAATAATCTCCGACCAGTAATAATTTTAAAGGCTCAATGATAAGAAAGATGCTATCATCAGTATGACCAAGTGCTGGATAAAAATGAAGATTGGTATTTCCAAAAGATACTACTTGGTTATCAGATGTGATTTCAATTCCTTTTTCAGGATATTTTAGTTCATAATCTCTTTTGATATACATTTTTGCATCAAAATCATGAATTTCTTGTAAAATCTTGTCCTTTTTAGGATTTTTAAAAAAATTATGATGAGCAATTACAAAATTTGGGTCAAACGCTCCATATCCTAAGATGTGGTCGAAATCAGAATGGGTAAACACCATCACCAAAGGCTTCCCTTTCTGAACTTGCCTCAATTTATCTTGGATTTTTTTAATTTCAAATGGCAACCAATTTGGATCTACAAGAATGACACAATCGGCGGTAACGCACAGGGTAGAAGTTGTACGATATAAAACACTTTCAAAATGCGTTACCTGTTTATTTTGGATTTGAATAACTATTATTTTTAATATTAATGGGGTAATTTATCTTTCACATTGCCGTAAGTATATGCACCAATGACGGCTCCAAGCAAAACTACAAAAAATAACCAATATCCATGTCCTATCATCACATAAATGGGTCCAGGACATGCACCAATCAAGGCCCACCCCAATCCAAAGATACTTCCTGCCAAGATATGACGAGTGATATTAAAATCTATATCTTTTTTAAATACATCATTCCCGTCTATGGTCTTGATGCCCAATTTCTTCATTCCTTGGATAATGATGATTCCACAAATGACAGCTACTCCGATGATTCCATACATATGAAAACTCTCAAATCTAAACATTTCATGAATTCTAAACCATGAAATCGCTTCAGATTTAGTCATAATAATTCCAAAAATTACTCCTAAAATTCCAAAAATTATATTTCTCATTTTAATTATATTTAAAATTTATCCAAAAATAAGGGGCATGATAACCCATGTCATAATCAATCCACCAATAAAAAATCCAATGACTGTAACCAGTGATGTCAATTTCAAGTGAGATAATCCCGTAATGGCATGTCCAGATGTACATCCCTTTCCATAACGAGTACCAAAACCAATTAAAAATCCTGAAATGATTGCCAAAACAACCGCCAAGGGATTGCCAATGTTAAAAAAATTGGGTAAATAACCTTGATTTTCGGTAGGACTCATATTCCATTGAGCAAGATGCTCAGTGGTGGCTTGAGAAATAGCTACTGGATTTGGACTTTGCAAATAGTGATGAGCGATATATCCTCCAATAATAGCACCTATAATAAAAATGAATCTCCAATTTTCTAAAGACACATCCTTTTGAAAAAATTTATTTTTCTTACCTGCCCCTGCGTAAGTACACATGGTTTCATAAAAACCAGAAATACCAAATCGCTTCCCCAAATAAGTCATCGAAAAAACTAAAAATGAAATAGCAGCACCAGAAACAGCCCAATGCCAAGGCTGACTGATGGTATCTATTATCGATAGATACATCGGTTGAAAAGTGATATACATATTGCTCTATATTTTGTTATTACAAATTATTATTCGTTGTAAAACCAAATATAGATAATTTATTTTGAATTCAAAGAAAAATCAAAAGTAAAATATGTCGGATGAAAGGTGAAATGTAAAATTGAGTAATGACTGTAGTTAGATAGAGCTTCGCTTTCTGTACATTTTAGTTGAGAAGATGAATCATCCCCAACGGAGTTGGGGATGAGTTGAGTGCTTCGCAGTTGAGTAACATGACTGTGAATCTTCTTTTAAAGAGGATAAATCTACTCCAATGAAAAAAATCTTCATTAGAAGAAAATTCCTAATTCCTAATTCTCAATTCGTAATTAAAAAAAGGATAATTCCTAATTTAATCAAAAAATAGATGTACTAAATCTTGGAGATTTAGCATATCATTTTTAAAATGGATAAATCTACTCCAATGAAAAAAATCTTCATTAGAAGACCATTCGTAATTCTCAATTCGTAATTCTCAATTCGTAATTCCTAATTCGTAATTCCTAATTCCTAATTCTCAATTCTCGCAGCCCCCTCAAGAAGATTGACCAAAAAATGAGCCGACTGCATACCTGCTGCTTGCCACTCAATTTTTCCATTTTGAAATAACATAAAGGTTGGTACAGAGCGAATTGCATATTTTGTAGCTACTGCCCTATTTCTATCGACATCAATTTTTAAAATTGTTCCTTTATCTCCTACTTTTTTTGCTACTTCCTTTAATATCGGAGCCATCGCTTTACATGGCCCACACCATTCTGCTGAAAATTCTACCAAAACGGGCTTACTCCCCTTAATCAAGTCTTTAAATGACGCTTTCTTTTTCATTTCTAGTTTTTTTATCTTTTTAATATTTTCATGAACAATAATCGAACCATTAATATCCAAGGCAGACCGTGTAATAAGGTATCAAACCAATCCATTGCACCCATTCCATGTGCTCCACCCATAATCCACCTAATCTTTCCAAATATATGCGGTTCTGGGAAAAATGGTGCTAGTCCCAATGTCATACACATTAATCCTACAAATTTAATATCGTTAATTCCACTACTCTTCATGTTATCCGATTTCATAATACAAAGATAGGTGCTCTGCTTTTAAAACACGGTGATTTGGGTCACAATGAAATTTATCTTGGGATTTATTTTAGAGATATTTGATTATGCAAGGCTATAAATAGCGTCTTGAATGGCAAAACTTTTTTGTACTTAAAAAACAATATGGTATAAAACAACATCATTGAGATTAGAAAACATATAGATGGCATATTTATTGATATTCACTACAATAGAATAATTAATTAATTAATTACTTAAATAAAAATTCAATATGTTAAAAATCGGAAAATTGGCTATGTTATTAGTCCTATTAGTATCATTTGGTTGTAAGAAAGAACCAACAACTCAAAGCAATGAAGAAAAAATTATTGCTAAATGGGATGCAGTTAAGGTTTGGTCTGACAATTATAAAACAACCACAACATATGATGGTAATACAATAATTTCAAATTCAACTTTAGAGGGAAAGGATATTTCCTATCAGTATGATTTCAAAGATGATAATACCCTAACTGT
>CAZOHX010000399.1:0-3618 GCA_964579315.1 uncultured Saprospiraceae bacterium | reverse complement strand
AGAGTTGTTGATTTAACATATGTTGGTTATTGCTACAAAAATGGAAACAGTCTTTTAAATACAGAAATCATTAATAACGGTGGAGCCAATTTCAGCACAACCCAATATGTAGGTTCGGATAAACATATATATTTAAGACTAAAAACTACAACAGGGAATAATTACTATATGACTTTAAGGGTTGATTCTATGTTTGTTGGAAATGGTAGAGTTATTAAACCTGGTGAAGTTCAAATTATTAGTTCAGCTAGTGCTACGCTTTAATTATGTTGGCTTTTATGTGCAATTTTTAATTAAGTAGGCGGACATATGTTTTTGTGTGTATATTTTTAGATAGATTTTGTTCAAATCGAAAGTAAAAAGCACAGTAATAGCCTAGCTATTGCGAGCATTTTTGCTGAAGAGTTGGGCAAAATATATCCACATCCATAAAGGGTAGGCTGAGCTGAATCGCATCAATCCCTGAAAGGGATAAATATGAATAACTGCGGATGTAATCCGTAGGCATGGATGTAATCTGTATGCATGACCCCGAAGTGGGTCAAATATCAAATAAAACAATATTCTTAACATTAAAATAAAATATATTCAACCCTTATCAGGGTTGAGCAGAGTGTTTTGTTGTATCACAGCATTGCATGCTGTGTTATTCGTATTTATCCCCTTTGGGGATATGGGTGTAAGAGTATGAGATTATAAAAATAGTGACCGTATTATCTGAATTAAATTGAATAGAGTCGCAATCCCTAATAAATACAAAAAAGAATAGCAGATGTATTTAATGCTCACTCAAATCATCATTTCATACCATTTGAAAGCTACTACAATCAGGGTATTTGTTCTCACCAAAAATTCTTGTATTTTTGTATTTATGATTTGGTTGTTTTCTAATAAGAGATTTTTACAATATATTTTTATATTTTGTTTGTCCGTGACAATGTTGCAAGGGCAACAGTTATCTAATTTTTCACAGTATAGGGAGCTATCCTCTGTGATTAATCCTGCGATGCTTTCGGATGATTTTTTCACTTCTGAACAGAATGTAAATATAGGTGCTACTTATCGAAATCAATGGTTGCCTGTAAAAAACCATCCTATAACTCGTGTTTTACATGGCGATTATTTTAATAGTCAATCATCTGGCTTAGGCTTGTTGGCAGGTGGGTTTTTGATGGATGATCGTACTGGACCTACGGGGACTACGGGTATTTATGGTAAAATAGGTGCAGTTTCATCTTCCGAACCTTATTATGGTGGGTTTTCGGTCGCTCTACAATTTGGAATAGTACAATATAGTGTTGATTTTTCAAAATTGAGCTTTAGGGATAAACGAGAAATGAATATTACAGATGATAAAAATAAAATTTACCCAGATTTAGGTTTTGGTGTTTTTTATTATAATAATTTGCAAGGGCGTTTTAGTGGAGATTATATTTATGGGGGATTTTCTATTCCACAGGTATTTGGATTGAGCGTAAAGTTTGAAGAAGGAGATGATAATTTTCAAATTAAGAGAACTCAACATGCTTTTGCAAACGTAGGTTGGTATCGTTTTATAAATGATCATCAATATTTTCATTTTTCTTCTTTTGCAAAATTTATTCCCAATGCACCTATTAATGTTGACATCAATACTCAATTTCATATCAATGATGTGCTTTGGGTAGGAGTAGGTGCAGGTATTAATGGCAATACTCACCTAGAAATTGGCGTACGATTGGCAGATAAATTAAAATTGGGCTATGGTTTTGATCATTCCTTTTCCAAATTGGGTCCTACTCTAGGACAGACTCATGAATTAAATTTAACATTTTCATACCAAAAATATTAAGATGCGTTGTTTTTCAATAAAGAAATCTTTACTTCGATTTTTGGTAGTAGTTTTTTCTTTTTTTTCCTTTTCAAGTTTTAGTCAAATTTTGTTATCAGAGCAAAATCCAACCTTTGTCGATCAGGCTTTTGAATCTGTTTTTGCTCCTATTACTTTGTCTATTAAGAATAATTCGGGTTACAAGGGACAGATTGTTTGTGTAGATGTGCTTGCAAATGGATTCTCTGATGTTTTGACTATGAGTTTTACCCTTACTTTTAATAATATGATTGTTGTAATCGATCATGTCGAAGGATTTGGTTTGCCCAATTTAGATATGACTAATTTCGTATTTAATAGTGGATTTGGAGCTGTGGGGGTGACATGGAATGATGATTCTAATACAGGAATATCCGTTAATGATGGTGATAAATTATTCTCTGTTTGTTTTAAAGTAATTGGAAATGTAGGCGAAACTAGTCTATTAACGATTACTAGTATCCCTACACCCATCATTATCACTGATGTGAATTCAAATGGGGCAGGAGTGAGTGTAAATACAAAGCCAGGTCAATTTACAGTGATTTCAGAACCTATTCCTTTGGAAGTGAATTTTACCCAGATTTTGGATTATACATGTTTACATAAAGGATCCATTGAGATGGCAGTATCGGGAGGAAATCTCCCACTTAAATTCAAATGGAGTAACTCAGAATCTACAAAGGATATTTATAATCTTGTCGCAGGAGACTATTCGGTCACCATTACAGATAATAGTCAACCTCCAATGGAGATTATAAAGACAAAAACGATTATTGAAAATCGAAATATACCAGAAGCTGTTGTTGGT
Source organism: uncultured Saprospiraceae bacterium (assembly GCA_964579315.1). Lineage (GTDB taxonomy): Bacteria > Bacteroidota > Bacteroidia > Chitinophagales > Saprospiraceae > CAMZLN01. The sequence goes on along the minus strand of CAZOHX010000399.1, from coordinate 958 downwards.
GAAGATATTATTGCCAATTGTATGTATGCGGTAGCGTTGGATGGAAGTGGATCTACTTCGGGAGATGACATTAGGTATCAATGGTCCACCGAAAATGGAGATTTGGGTGAGTTTACCGATAAAAATACCGCCACAGCACTTGATTTTGGTGATTATCAATTGATTGTTGTAGATGTTAGCAATGGATGTATGGATACCGCAAAGATTAGTTTGATTTTAAATCCTGATTTAGAATTACCTAATGCAGGTAAGGATACCATGTTGTGTACTGATGTGTATCATTTAGCTGCAAATCTTCCTGATGGATTTACGGGAATATGGAAAAGTGATTTGGATCAAATGATTTCAAATCCAATGGATCCAGAAACGATTATCGGTGACTTTAAGGATGGAGATAATTTATTTACTTGGACATTATCCTCTGACGATTGTCCTGATTTAGGAACGGATACTGTTGTGATTTCATATCTTTCGATGCCAGAAGCAATCAACGATACCTTAAATTTTCGGTATATAGATAATCAAGTTAATTTTGATGTTAGTGATAATGACATCATCAATTCAACGTATTCCACATGGAGTTATACTTTTGAAGATTTTGAAACAGATGGCAACTTTTCTCAAAATGAGATGACGGGTCAGGTTGAATTTTCTAAAAATCCAGAATTTTCTGGTTTGATATCGTTTGATTATGAAGTTTGTAGCAATGTTTGTGAAGACTATTGTTCAAAAGCTACCGTCTTTTTAAATTTTGCAGAGCGATTCGTCCCTGAATTTCCTGATTTAGATTCCATACCAGTTTTTAATGCGTTCACGCCCAATGGAGATGGCATCAATGATGTATTAATTTTTGATATCTTGACAGATTACCCCGAAGATTCCAAAGACAGCGAATTGCTAGTTTACAATATATGGGGAGATATCGTTTTTTCTGAAAAGCCGTACAAAAATGATTGGG
>CAZOHX010000398.1:0-3622 GCA_964579315.1 uncultured Saprospiraceae bacterium | reverse complement strand
GGATTTCCAAACTTTGTGCAGATATTAATGGAATATGGATTGCCACACTAAATAATGGACTATTTTATCGATTAAATGATGGTGAGTACATTAAAATTGATGCCCAAAAACTACTCAGTCATACCATTCATAGTATTTTCCTTGATGGCTCTAATTTATATATTGCCACTAATAGAGGACTAAATATCATAAAATATAAAATTGAGCATAAAAATTTAACAATATTAAACATTACAAGTATCAATAGTGCGTCTGGACTATTGTCTGATTATATCCTAGATGTCAACAAATGGCATGACAAAATTTGGCTAACTACCAATGATGGAATTTGCTATTATAAACCTGATGAATTGAAAATCCATTCAGATTTTCCGAAATTATTTATTAAAGGGATTTTTGTAAACAAACATCAAGTCAAAACATCTAAACTTGCGTCCAATCAATCGGATCTAACTATTGAGTTTGATGCCCCAACGCTAATACATCTTCCTTCTGAAAAATTCAGATTCAAATACCATCTTGATAATTTAAAGTGGTCAAAAACCAACAATTCTTATGTATCCTATAATGAACTTAATCCCGGTCCACACACCTTTTCAGTCCAATGTAGCAACCTAAATGGAGAATGGAGTAACAGCAAAACCATAGATTTCTTTATAGAATATCCGTATTATGAGAAAACTTGGTTTAGAATACTCGGTTTTCTCATCTTTGGAGCTATTATTTGGTTTATCTTCAAATTAAAAGAAAGACAACTCAAAAAGAAAGCTCAAAAAGAAATCGCTTACAAAGAAATCGAATTGGGTATGCTCCGAAACCAAATCAATCCGCATTTTACTTTCAATTCTTTAAATATGATTCAAAGCCATATTTTCTCCAATAATCCAATTAAAGCCAATGAACACTTGGGTAAACTCAGTCATTTAATCCGGAAAGGCTTAGAACTCACTAGATTGAAAACCATTTCTATTCAAGAAGAAATCACTTTTATTGAATCCTATCTAAATTTAGAAAAAGAAAGATTTGGGGATGAATTGGATTTTTCCATTATGATTAGTCCAAAATTAAAAAATACTAGATTAAAAATACCACCATTGATGACACAACCCATCATTGAAAATATTTTAAAACATGCTTTCAAACAACTCAATAAAAAAGGTAAAATTACCGTTGAATATATTCTACTAGAAGATTACTTACAAATCAATATCAATGATAATGGAACTGGATTTGATGTGAAAAAAAATATTTCAAAGCAGTCTCTAGGTCTAGAAATTACCAAAAAACGAATCGAAATATTAAACGAAATTAACGATTTTAAAAGTTCTATAATAATATCATCCAAAATGGGTATTGGAACCAATGTGATTTTAAAATTACCAACAAATTTATGATTAAAGCAGTAATTATTGAAGATGAAGAAGCCAATCGAATTCTACTCGAAGTAATGCTCAAAGATTATATTCCTGATGTCGAAATTCTTGGAATGGCTTCTTCTGTAACCGATGCAATTGATCTGATTCAAAAAACAAAACCTGATATTGTTTTTCTAGATATTGAAATTAAGGGCGGAAGCGGATTTGATGTTCTTGAAAATCTGTCGGATTCAAATATCTTAGTGGTATTCACAACCGCTTATAAACAATATGCCATCCAAGCTATCAAAAATAAAGCTTTTGATTATTTGTTAAAACCAATCTTATTAAATGATGTTAAAAATGCTATTGAAAATGCAAAAACTGTAATCGCTGATAAAAACCTTTTAAATACAATTAAATCGAAAAATTCCACTCCTTCAAATACCAATAAAATAGTCCTTAAAGATACAAATCTACACAAAGTCGTGACGATAAATGAGATTATTATGATTAAGGCAGAAAGCAATTATTCTTGCTTTTATTTTACGGATGGAGATAAAGTGCTTATCTCTAAAACGCTCAAACAAATTGAAAGAGATTTTCCTAATATTTTCTTTCGCATCCATAAATCATATCTAATTAACTTGGATCATGCTCTACATTGGGAAATTGTAAGGGGTGGAAACTTGACACTTATTAATAATATTATTGTCCCTATTTCTTATCGAAAAAAATCAGAATTCCTTATTGCCATCCAATCCAAATTGGATAATAAAGATTAATTTCTTTGACCACCAATTAACCAACTTTATATTTTCACAACAATATTATGTAAAACAATATTTTAGCTGTGCGTTAACTAAAATAAAAGCTACGTTTATCCCATAACAAAAGCAAAATAGTTTAGACTAGCTCATTTACCCTTATCTTGCAGTCAAGATGATTAAAAATATTCTTAAAATTAGTAACACGCAAAAATCCATTCATGAAAATTGAATGGATTTTTTTTTGTTCTATTATTTCTATACATTTACTCCATGGAAATTAGTCAATACCTTATTGCTATTTTAGGAGGTCTCCTTGCAGGCATTATCAATACATTTGCAGGAAATGGGTCTGCCATTACATTAACTATCCTAACAGAAATACTAGGATTACCTCCAAACATAGCCAATGGAACCAATAGAATAGGCATTTGGACACAGTGCGTTTCGGGCAGTTATTCTTTTTATAAAAACGGAAAACTAAATATAAAACGTGCAAAAATATTCGTAATTCCAACGGTACTTGGAGCTATATTGGGTGTGTTTGTAGCCATCCATATTAGCAACGACCAATTTAAAGATGTATTCCGCTTTTTAATGCTTTTGCTCCTAATCATCGTCATTATCAATCCCAAAAAATGGATGCAAGAAAGTAAATCCAACCGACCACTCAATATTTGGATAATCACTCCCCTATTCTTTGCTTTGGGTTTTTATGGTGGATTCATACAAATGGGAATGGGGATTTTTTTCCTATTTGTGATGCTTTCCGTTGCCAAATACGATATCATAGAAAGTAATGCCGTCAAAGTGTTTGTCATTGCAATTTATATGGTTATCGTGATTGCCATTTTTCAATGGAAAGGGTTGATCGATTGGAAAATGGGTGGAATTATGGCTATCGGTCAAACCTTGGGAGGATATTTTGCAGCTAATTATGCATCTCAATATCCTAATGCTAAAATTTGGGCCTATCGCTTTTTAATTGTGGCTATGGGAATCGCCGTTTTAAAAATGTTTTTTTAAAGACTGCCCCAAATCTTGAGACAGTCTTAAGAATCTATTATTGAATAATTATATAAGTCTTTTGCATAATTTCTTTAGATTCAGATACTAGAACAACGAAATACGTTCCTTGCTCTAATTTTTTCGCATCAATTTTCCAATCAAAATCAGAATTCACATCTTGTACGATTACTTGTTCACCAGTAATATTATACACGTATATTTGATTTGTTAATTTCTTTAAATTATTACTACAATTCAAATTAAAAATGTCTGAGGATGGATTAGGATACGCCTCAAAAAAAGTCCTTTTCTCTAAGTCATCTATTTTTACCAAATTTGAACCACAATTTGGAATATTATCAAAAGACATATCTGGATAATTATAAAAATTACTCGGACTCCCTACTCTAAATTGGATAATATCCCCACTTGGATAACTAGAATTTGGCTGATAATTAAATTCTTGATGGAAATGAAAACCAGAAGCAACAG
>CAZOHX010000397.1:0-3631 GCA_964579315.1 uncultured Saprospiraceae bacterium | reverse complement strand
TTTATACATCGCTATTCAATAAAATGGACGCAGATGTGATTTTGAAAACACTCGCATCTACTTTTGATATGAAATATTCCCAAAAGGACAAAACACATTATACCTTATTAGGGGGGAGTTGTGAATAATTGAAGGAATCTATCCTATAATAACTATGTTGAGATTTATAATCTTATTTTTCTTAACCTCCATCACGGTTGCCGCATCAGGACAATCTATATTAGAAAATAATGCTAGTCTTTTCGTAGAAAATGCAACCATTGAAAATGCGATTGTCAAACTTAGTCAAGTCAATCAAATCAATATTTCTTTCAAATCGAATATCTTTCCCAAAGAAAAACGAGTAAGTATTCGCGTAGAAAACAAGCCAATTCGATCTATTCTAAAAACATTATTAGCAGATACATATATTGGTTTCAAGGAGGTTTCAGGACAAATAGTTTTGTTTAAAAAAGAAGCCCCATCTAAGCGAAAATTTACAATTAGGGGATATATTACAGAAAAAGAGACAGGTGAATTTATAGAAGGAGCACATGTTTTTGTTCAAAATACCCAATTGGGGACGTTTTCAAATCAATATGGTTTTTATAGTATCACTTTGCAAGAAGGTTTAAAGAATTTAATGGTATCTTATCTAGGATATAAGCATGTGTTATTCAATATGGAATTGAAAAAAGACTTGCGATTGGATATATCCTTGGAGTCATCTTTTAGCCTAGATTCCATAACGGTCACATCATCAGATTCATCGAGATTTTTAAGTCATTATCGGTTGGGGGTACATGATTTCAATATTCAAAATATCCAAATGCAACCCTCAATTGGAGGCGAAGATGATATTTTTCGTGCAGCAAACCATTTGACAGGCATACAGTCTTCGGCAGATGGTATAGGTGGTTTGCATGTAAGGGGTGGGTCGATAGATCAAAATTTGGTATTATTAGATGGCGTTCCCATCTATAATTCATCTCACGCTTTGGGTATTTTTTCGATTTATAATACAGATGCAATCAAAAGTGCAAAAATTTTGAAAGGCGGATTTCCTGCCCGATATGGTGGTCGCTTGTCGTCTGTAATGGATATTCGGATGAAAGAAGGCAACAAAAATAAATTTACAACAGCTATTTCTCAAAGTTTGATTGCTTCCAAAGTAAATATTGAAGGTCCAATTCATAAAGGGAAAGGCTCTTTTTTTATTTCGGGCAGACGCGCCATCACAGAATTGTACGTTCCAGCCATTTCCAAATTTTTAAATGAAAAATCAGGAAAAATTGGCTCTACATCCTATCATTTTAGTGATATAAATGGTAAAATCAACTATGCTCTAACTTCAAAAGATAAGGTTTTTGTCAGTTTTTATAAAGGAGCGGATCATTTTGCAAGAAATGCTGAATCCAAAGGAGCCGTTGAGGGAATCAATCAATTTCAGCAAAAAGATACCTTGTCCTATAAAGTTTATAGAAATTATTTGGTTGAATGGGGCAATGCAATGACTGCCGTTCGGTGGAATCACGAAATCATGGATAATCTTTTTCTGAATACCACTTTTACTTTTAGTCGATACGATTTTTTATCACATGATAGAATCATTTTTGATGGTACATATTTACATGCATCAGATACCATTACGAGTACGGCTCAAACCAATTTCAATGAGGAATTGACAACCAAAATGGTTAAATTAGACTTTGATTATACCCCAAGTACCAAACATTATATACGTTTTGGTGGAAATTTTGCATTTCATAGTTTCAATCCAGGTATCATTCGCAATACGATTATTGGTGTTGTAGATACTCAAGAAGTTAATAGATCTACACCTTTAGTCAAGCAACGAGAAATTAATGGGTATTTTGAAGATGAGATTCAATTGAAAAATAGGTTTATTTTAAATATAGGTCTGCGTGTACTAGGTTGGGAAATCAACGATAAATTTAAAGGATTTTTTCAACCTAGAGCGGTGCTTTCTAAAGAATTTAATGAAAAATGGGATTGGAATCTAACTTATTCCAAGATGATTCAACCACTACATTTATTGTCCAAACGATCCATTATAGCCTTTCCTGCGGAAGTTTGGTTGCCATCTACAGACCAGATCGGACCACAAAGTGCTAGACAAATATCTACAGGTGTGAATCACATTTTACGTAATGACATGATTGTCGGGGCAGAGATTTATTACAAAGAAATGGCGGATATAGTAAGTTTTTTACCTACAGATTCAGTATTGATACTAGATGCAAATAGCTGGGAAGAAAAAATAGACGTAGGTACAGGGAAGAATTATGGGATTGAACTTTCTATCCACAAAAATATCGGAAAATTTCAAGGAACAGTAAATTACTCTTACGCCTATGCAAAACGTCATTTTCCTAAAGTAAATAAAGGTATTTCGTATCCTTTTCAATATGATAGAAGACATCAAGCTACGATTTTAGCCAATTACTTTTTAAATGATAATTGGACCTTCAATATGGCATTTATGATTGGGTCAAGCACCGCTTTGACTTTTCCTGTAAAGCAATACTTAGTACCAGGAGAAGGTCCCGTTCATATTGGAGAAGAAGCCAAAAATTCATTTAGAGTCACCCCTTATCAGCGACTAGACATTGGTTTTACCTATAAAAAACAACTCAAATATTTTCACCAAATCTGGCAAGCAGGTATTTACAATGTCTATTCGAAATACAATGTTTTATATGTTGAAATTCATCCAGAATTGAAAAATCCTGCGGTATCCATCAGTGGATCACCAATATTACCTTATTTGAAATATACAATGAAATTTTAGTGCAACAGCACTTCAATAGGGCATGTACCATTGTAACATATCGCAAAATAGGCATTTCTTCTCAAAAGCAAAGCACACCACTAATCCCCAACGAAGTAGGAGATGGCTAAACTACTCAACTAAAAAATACACAAAACATCTATTTTAAAGCATAATTCCAACAAACCCAATCAAAATCTTTGGGAATCCAGATAAAAAAACGTATATTTGTCTAACTGACGCTATTTCAATTTTTATGATAAGGCAATTTTCAATATTATTAGTATTAATTTCGATGTTCTCTTTTTCTTGTGAAAGAGCGATTGACTTAGGTGATGTAGATACACATCCTATTTTGATTGTAAAATCTTTTACCGATGCACAAGGGGAACAAGGCAGAAATTGTGCTAAAATTCATATTTTGAAAAGTGTTTCCGTTTTTTCTGATGATACCACATCCTATGTAGATGATGCAAGAGTATCCATTTATAAAAGAAGTACATTTGTGGAAGACATGGAACTTGCTTATTCTACAGATGATACACCTTATTATAAGACCAGTTTTATGCCAAGTGGTGGAGAATTGTATAAAATTGTTGTTAGAGTAGATGGATTTGAAAAAATTATTGTAGAGAGTACATTCCCCGAATTGCCTACTTTGAAAGTTAGTGTATCAGATAACGGTACAGACTCTCCCAAGAAAGGATATAAATTTAAAAAAATCAATGTAAACGTTTCTTTTGATGATCTTCAGTCCGTTGAAAATTTTTATCAAATAAAAGTCTTTGGTCAAATCAAAGGGCATACGACCGATAGTCATGGAAATATAGTAGAAACTATTGATGATGCATTTACCTTACT
>CAZOHX010000396.1:0-3639 GCA_964579315.1 uncultured Saprospiraceae bacterium | reverse complement strand
GATTTGCCGTCCAAAGGGCTTCGCCACTATCTCCAGGCGTATTTGGTGGCTTTGCAAAGGTTCCTGTTTCGCTTACATTTTACCATTCATTTACAAAAAAATAAAAGGAATAAAATGAAATATTTATATTTTTTAAGTCTTTTGCTGATTTTCACCTGTAGTAGTAAGATCAATCACGATGAATTGAGAATGACGGATACAGATACATCAAAAATAGCAGATGTAGCCAAAACGTCCTATCTCAAACTTCATTTTCACAATGGAAACGTGGCTGGGATGACCCAATGGAAGGTATTGGAACAAGATTCATTGTCAGGGAAAGGCACGCTATACAATCCCAATCGGAGTATTATCCAGAAAGGGAAACTCCTTTTTTCGTTGAACGATATTGCAATGATAGAAACGAATGATTTAGATGCATTGAAGAATAATGATAATGCAAGAATGGTCGGTATGTCTATATTGTTGGTTGGGAATCTGCTTTTAGATTATGTTTGTCTTTCCAATCCTAAAGCCTGTTTTGGATCGTGCCCTACCTTTTATGCACCAGGTAACGACCAATTGTTAGAATCCAATGCAGAAGGTTTTTCAAAGTCTATTGCTCCACATTTTGAAGAAGGAGATATCGATGCCTTAAAATATCATACAAAATCAAAATCTTTTCAATTGACCATGAAAAATGAAGCTTTGGAAACGCATGTTATTAATGAAGTAAAGCTGTATGCCGTGGCAAGAAAAGATAATGAACAAATTTTTCATACCCCCAAAGGTGTTTTTTATAAATGTCAAAATCAAATTTCTTGTAAAAAAGCGATTGCTAAGAAGGACATCAAAGATAAAATCCAAGCGATTGATGAAAAAGAGTATTTTGCTGTATCGGATAGTAATAATTTACTCAAAGAAGAAGAGATTTTTTTGGAATTTGATAATGAAAACAATTTTAAAAAAGGATTGGTTATCAATTTTAGGCAAACTTTGATGTCCACATTTTTATTTTATAATACGCTTTCAATGATGGGCGATGAAGTAGGTGCACAATTTGCAAAATTAGAAAGTAAGCGTTTTTATCAAAAACGATTTGATAAGGCATTTTCTCCATTGAGATATATCAAAGTATTTCAGAAAAAAGGAAAGAGATGGAAACTGGTAGGGAAAATTTCAGAACAGGGTCCGATTGCAAAAAACTTGCAAATGATACCCTTGCATGATGTGAATCAAGATAAAATTGAATTAAAACTAGTCATGGCACAAGGCAACTGGAGAATCGATTATCTAGGTCTGACCAATATTATTTCAGAAATACAACCAACCATATTAAGCCCTGTTAAAATTCAGGGAAAAACAGACGATGCCAAGCATTTAAAATCTATTTTAACCGATGACAAAGACTATTTAATTACCTTTTCAGGGGATCAATATCTTATGGATTTTGAATTGCCAAAATTGAAAAATAATCAAACCCACGAGTTGTTTGTTTATTCAAAAGGATATTATTTAGAATGGATGAGAAAGGAGTGGTTATTGGATAAAGATCTATCATCATTTCGCAAAATGATGCTCATGAATAAGAAAGTTTGGCGTAGATTAGCCCATCAATTTAAGGACGTAGAAGCAGACATGGAACATAGCTTTTGGTCTTCTAAGGTAGATACAAAATTGAATGACTAAAATTTTAATGAAATGAAAAATATTTTTATTCTTATGTTGTTTATTATGATTACAATGTCATGTAGATCTAATAAATATATACCCAATACAGAGACCTTTAAAGATCATATGAAAGGGATGCAGTTTTATGCAAGAATGCTAGATGAGAGCCATAAGGAAGGAGAAATTATTGCTATCAACGAAATAGAAATTTATCTACTATTGAACGATTCAAAGTCTGATAAGAAATACACAATTCTTGCTCGAAAAGATATTGACTATGCCAACGTAAAGATATACAATAAGAGTGTTAAATTGAAAAAGCTAAAAACAATTGGAGTATTCAATTATATAGCCAACATGTTTCATGGTCTATGGATGTTATATACTTTACCTTTAAATATTATTACCAATAGTTCTGTCTTGGGTTCTGCTGCGGGATATAATTATGTAGTGTATCCAAATAATATTTCATGGAGAGAGATTCATAAATTTGCTAGGTTTCCGCAGGGACTTCCGCCTGAAATAACGTTGGATGAAATACGATAATATTTAAAAAAAAGAGCTTCACGTTTTTGTGAAGCTCTTTTTTTTTGTGGTCCCACAAGGGCTCGAACCTTGGACCCTCTGATTATGAGTCAGATGCTCTAACCAACTGAGCTATGGGACCTAATTTTAATCAAAATTAAAATCGTCCGCAAAAATAAGACTTTACAAATCATTAAACAAGTTTATAAGCATAAAATCCTTGAAAAAATAATGAAATCCCCAGTGGGGCATATTTTCTTAATGTTTTTTTCTTAAAAACGTTGTCGAATACTTTCTAGTAAATATACAAGATAATTTTTTTTCCTTACCTTTGTAAAATGAATTTTTCATCCAAATTATTAGAAGATGCTGTCGAAGCTTTCGCAACTTTACCTGGAATCGGGAAAAAGACCGCTTTGCGTTTGGTTTTACACCTAGTCGGTCAAGATAAATTGACAACACAAGAGTTTGTTTCTGCCATAGGAAATATGCGAGAGCATATCCAAAAATGTAAAGTTTGTCATAATATTTCTGATGAATCAGTTTGCAATATCTGTACGGACAAGCGACGTGATGAAACGACAATTTGTGTAGTGGAATCTATTCGTGATATCATGGCGATTGAAGAAACGGCACAGTTTAGGGGCATGTATCATGTGCTAGGGGGAGTAATTTCTCCCATAGGGGGAATCGGTCCAGAAGATATCAATATCAAAACACTATTGGAGCGAGTACAGAAAGGGGGAATTGATGAAATTATCATGGCAATTAGTCCAACAATTGAAGGAGATACCACTATTTTTTATTTATCAAATCAGTTAAAATCTTTTGATGTAAAAATATCTACCATCGCTAGGGGCGTTTCCTTTGGGGGCGAATTGGAATATGCGGATGGATTGACTTTGGGACGGTCTATTGTGGCTAGAACTGTTTATGAATAATTACGAATTTTTAAATTACGAATTACGAATTAGCTCTCCTTCTCAACTGAATTTATGAAATTATCCATAATCATTGTAAATTATAATGTGAAATACTTTTTGGAACAGGCACTGTTGTCTGTACGAAAGGCGATTCATAATATAGATGCGGAAGTGATTGTGGTGGACAATAATTCTGTCGATGATTCTGTGACGATGGTCAAAAGTAAATTTCCAGAAGTCCTTGTCATTGCTAATAAAGACAATCCAGGTTTTTCAATAGCCAATAATCAAGGCATTAATATTTCAAAAGGAGAATTTGTCCTATTATTAAATCCTGATACCATTGTGGAAGAAGATACTTTTCATAAATGCATCGAATTTATGGCGACCCATCCCAATGCGGGGGCTTTGGGAGTGAAAATGATTGACGGATCAGGGAATTTTCTTCCAGAATCAAAACGTGGATTTCCATCTCCATTTGTAGCTTTTTGTAAGACTTTTGGATTATCAACTTTATTTCCAAGATCAAAAACTTTCAATC
>CAZOHX010000395.1:0-3664 GCA_964579315.1 uncultured Saprospiraceae bacterium | reverse complement strand
AAGTCAAGTATTTAGAGGAACACGGTCTTCCTAATTCTAGTTTGGAAATTGTCAATGAAATATTTGCATTGTCAAAAGCAGCTAACAACGATGAGCAAGTCGTCAAATGTTTGATATATAAAGCAAAATACAACATCAAGCTCGAATTAAATGGAGCCAAAAAAGCCATAAAAGAAATTCATGATGAAATAGAAATCAGTCAATTTCCAAGAGCAGATATACTTTCTTCTGTTTTAGCAGAAATGTATGGCTTATTTTTAGATGAATTTCGTTATAAATTGCAAAATCGAACCAAAATAAAAGATGGCGATCTTCCAAGTGATATTTTATTGTGGACTGAAAATGATTTTAGAGTCCAACGGGAGAAATATTACATGAAATCTATTCAAAATAAAGATAGACTGATGGCTGTTTCTATGGATAATTTTTTAGATATTCTTACCAATAATCAAATTGCTTTACGACCAAATCTATACGATTTTTTGGGACATCGAGTCATAGATTTTTATTCCAATAGCCGAAATTTCGTTTCACAACCAAAGGATAAATATTTTATTATCCACGATGAAGCTTTTGCAGATGCATCCATCTTTTCCAATTTTAATTTTGAATCCAAATACAAAAACTCTCCAAGATGGAATATCTTGCAAATTTTTCAGGATCTTACAAAATTTCATTTGAAAGATGATAATCCAGCTGCCTTGATTGATATAGAATTAAAACGACTAGGTTGGGTCTATTCAAAGGCATTGCACGATGATAAAGGAGATAGATACCTTAAAGCACTCGAAAAACTACGAGATAAGTATGTGGATGTCCCTTCATCAACTGAAATTATTTACAAAATTGCTCATTATTACAATTATACTCTCGCTCGTAGATATAAAAAAAATAGTGGAGATGAAAGACATCGTTATGATATAAAAACAGCTTATGATTTTTGTAAAAATGCAATAGATAAATTCCCTAAAACTTACGGTGCTGAATTGTGTAAGGAATTATTGGGCAAGATAAAAGCACGAAATATTTATTTGAAATTTGAAGCTACGAACCCTGCCAATCAATTTTCTTTGATGTCTGTCAATATAAAAAATGTAAGTCATATCTGGTTTAGAATTGTGAAAGTTACCAAAGAGCAGGAAACCATTTACAAAGCCTTGGATGAACGTAAAAAAAGGGAATTTTTAATTTCTCTCGAATTCACTAAATCATGGTTGGAAAAAATGCCCGTTTACACAGATTATCGGGCTCATTTGATGGAGATTAAAATTCCAAAATTGCCATATGGGCGATACGTAATCATTGCTTCGGATTCCAAATATTTCTATAGTAAAAATACTGCCATCACTTCTATTTGGACCACTATTTCAGATATCGCCTATTTCGTAATGAATAAATCTAAATATGTGGTAGTGGATCGAATTACGGGTTTTCCAAAGCCAAATGTAAAAGTGAACATTTATCAAAAAAAGTATATTAGTGCTTGTCATTGTTATTATAAAAAGTATGTCAGTAGTAGAAAGTCAGATAGACATGGATTTTTTACATTTAAAGGTAAAGGTTCAACATTGGAATTCAGTAACGGAAAAGATAATTTGGTTGTTGACGAAAGAAATTATCCTAACCGTTATAAAGAGCATGGAGAAAAAAGAACCCATCTATTCCTAGATAGAGCCATTTATCGTCCTGGACAAACCATCTATTTTAAGGGGATTCTCATCAAAAAAAGCGATTTTCGTAGCCCAGAAATCATGAAACATCAAAAAGTGAAGATTTCGTTTTTTAATCGCAATAGAAAACTCGTTTCAAGTTTGGATTTAGTAAGCAATGAATTTGGTTCTGTGAGCGGCTCTTTTATTGCTCCTTCTGGGGTACTTCTAGGTCGAATGAAAATTATATCAGATTTTGGTGAAACTACCAAATATTTACAAGTAGAAGAATATAAAAGACCCAAATTTGAAGTGAAATTTGAACCCACAGACTCTAGTTATGTCTTTGGAGATTCTATCTCAATAAAAGGATACGGACTCGCTTTTTCTGGAAATAAATTGGATGATGCCGATGTGACCTATCGTATTGTTCGTGAAGTGAGTTACCCGTATTGGAGCTATCGTAGGTCACGTGAAAAACTTGAAATGGAGATAGACAATGGGGAAACAACTGCTGATGAAAAAGGTGATTTTGAAATTCGTTTTATAGCTACTCCAGACCCTGATATTCCTAAAAAAAGGAAACCTATTTTTACCTATAAAATTTATGTAGATGTCATTGATTTGAATGGTGAAACCCATAGTAAGTCAACCACAATTGCGATAGGATACGTAGCTTTGAAAGTGAAATTGGATGTTCCTGATAACATTGCAAGCGAAGATTTCACCCATTTCAAAATTTCTAGTAAAAATTTGAATAATCAATTTGAAAGAACTAAGGGACATTTGACCATTACCGCATTAAAAACACCAAAACAAACTTTTAAAAAGCGGTATTGGACAAAACCTGATACTTTATTGATTTCAAAGCATGATTTTACTGAAATGTTTCCATATTTCGCTTATGCTAAAGAAGATGAACCCTATTTTTGGGAAAAGGAAAATGTGGTTTTGAATACTGATTTTGATACAAAGCAATCTACAATCATCCCTATCATCAATACATTATCCCCTGGGAAATATCGGATTCATTTGAAATGTAAAGACCGATTTGGCGTGGATATCGAATTGGATAAAATCATAACAGTTTTTAATCTAGGAAAAAAGAATATTCCTACCAATGAATGGTCTTGGAAAATGATGAATCAATCTACTTTCGAGCCAGGAGAATCAGCTAAAATCTGGTATGGAAGTCAATTGAAAAGACCTTTTTTGTTGACTATAGAAAAGCATGCTAAAATTGTCAAACAAAAATGGATGACCGTAGAAGGTCTGAAGAAATTGTCTATCCCCGTAAAAAAGAAAGACAGGGGCAATTTTTATGTTAGTATTACCAGCGTATTACACAATCGATTGGATAATCAAACCCAAACGATTATTGTTCCTTTTTCAAATAAAGTGCTTGATTTTGAATATGCAAGTTTTAGAAATAAATTGGAGCCAGGGGCAGAAGAAACGTGGCAAATTAAAATATCTGGACATAAAAAAGATAAAATATCCGCTGAAATGGTCGCAACACTTTATGATGCTTCTTTGGATCAATTTGCTGTGAATCAATGGAGTATGAATTTGTATCAAAACTTTGGAAAACTGAATTATTTTAAATCAAATGGCTTCTTTTTAGAAAATTCTAAAGATTTAATGCGACATAGTCAGTACTATAAACGAAAATTTCAAAAGGAATATGCAAAACTCAATTGGTTTGGGCTTGATTTTGATGACAATATTTGGATTCAAGTGGGAGATGTGGATTATGATTGGAATTTAGATGGCATTGTTGTAAGTGCGTACAAAATCCCCCTTATTGAAAAAGATAATACTACTCAAGGGAAAGTTGTTTCTAGCGAAGATGTTCGGAATATTGCTACCAAAAGTATTGCGGGGTTGGTCGCTACTACGGCAGGGGTAGGGTCTGCGGATGATGGGGGAAATATTGATGTCAAAGGAAGTCGAAGTAGCAGTATAGATTACTATATGGATGGAATGGCAGTACGATCAACTCCTTTGGAAAAGCC
>CAZOHX010000394.1:0-3669 GCA_964579315.1 uncultured Saprospiraceae bacterium | reverse complement strand
TCTAGCTTTAGCCGATGCTTCTGAAACGCCATACTCATCCAATATTGCTTGTGTTAGAGACAAAACTTGTCCCCCAAAACTTCCATCAATCAAGAAATTCAAACTTACTCCTTTATAGTTAAATTGATTTGACCATCCCAATGAATAATCAGGATTTGGATTTGCAATCAAGCCTAAATCTGCTTCTTTTGAAGGTTTACCATCTGCATCCAAAATAATTCTATCTTGGTCATCTCTCATAAATTTCACCCCCCAAACATCACCAAATGAACCTCCTTTCTGTACGACCATTCCATAACTATTCGCTGCTTCAGACGATAAGAAAAATGGTGCTGGTCCATCTGCATTATCATCAAAACTAGGGTGTAATTCAAGTATTTCGTTTGTATTTTTAGTATAATTAATACTACTTGTCCAATTAAAATCAGAATTTTTAATGACATCATAAGATAATAACATTTCGATTCCTTTATTCTCAATATTTCCTGCATTGACAAGATATGAGTCAAATCCACTACCCGTTGGTGCTTTTACTTGAATAAATTGATTTTTAGTATTTGTCTTATACAATGTAAAATCAAATCCCAAACGATTTTGCAACATTTTAAACTCAAAACCAAGTTCTAGGGATGTAGATTGCTCAGGAACTAATGGTGTACCTGGTAATGGCCCAACTAAGTAAGGTTCAAATTGACCTTTTCTAATTACGCCTCTTGCCTCTTTTGGATTAGCCACATAAGCGGGTACATCATTTCCCACACCAGCATAAGAAGCTCTCATTTTTCCATAATCTAAAAATGAAATATCCACCATTTCTGTTAAAATAGCTGTTAATCCAACAGATGGATAAAAATAAGAATTCTTTGGCAAGGCAGAAGACCAATCATTTCTAGCTGTTGCATCTAAATATAACATACTTTTATATCCAAATTGAGCGCTGGCAAACACTGCATTTTTCTTTACTCTTGTCAAACCTTCATACAATGTACTTGCCAAAGGGTTTTTCATATATTGTAAACCAAATTTGTTGGCAAAAGATAGGTCACCTCCTTTAGAATCAGCAATCAAACTGTAAATTTGATTATTCGTATGACTTGTTCCTACATTTACATCCAAAGAAATGTCATCATTCAATTGACTATTATACATTAAAAGAGCATCTCCATAAACTTGACCATTTTCGACCTTATTGTACCTATATCGTCCGTTGTAATCTGCAACAGTTCCTTGAGTAGAAGCATAAGCCTCTTGAGTAAATTTATCATAAGTTTTATCCAAATTCCCCCTCAATTGTACTTTTAAGTTATCTGTCAATTTATAAGAAGCTGATAACGTTGTCAAAAATCTATCTCTATGATTGAAATTTTGATTTCGCTTTAAAATCCACCAAGGATTTTGTTCAATGTGACTATCTGCTGTCCAATTTTGAACCATCAAATTTCTTTCTTCTGAAAATACTTCAAAATTGTCTGTGTACTCTTTAAAGTCATTTCCACGTGGGAAAAAATACAAGCCTGTCAATGGATTAAAATACAATCCACCTGCGGGTCTATTCTGTACATCTTGTTTGATATAATTTACAGAACCTTTCAATTCTAATCGATTATCAAAGAAATTCATAGTCTCATTAAATGCTACATTGTGTCTATTCAAATCATTCGTCGGTAATATTCCATTTGCTTTTGTATTGGAATATGAAAAATAAGAAGTAGCTCTATCTGTACCTCCACTTACACTAAATGAATTGATAAAAGTATTTCCCGTTTGGAAAAAATCACTTACATGATCATTAAAAGTACCTTTAGGCCCCCAACTTCTTTCACCACTTTGTCCATACCGAAACTGCAATTCTGGTATAGTATTAGCTTTATCAGATGTATAACTACTTGAAATTGTAATACGTGGCTTACCTGCTACGCCTTTTTTCGTAGTTATCAATATCACACCATTGGCTGCTTGACTTCCGTATAGTGCTGCGGCTGATGCACCTTTTAAGACAGATACCGATTCAATATCGTCTGGATTAATATTTGAAATACCATCTCCACTATCAATATTTCCTCCAAACACTTTTCCATTCTGACCACTTCTATTGTTAAGCATTGGAATACCATCAATGACATATAATGGATCATTATTTGTTGTTGATTTATTACCTCTCAATACGACTCTTGTAGATCCTCCAACTCCTGAACTACTTCTTTTTACAACTAAGCCTGGTGTCTTCCCACTCAACGCATTAATCACATTAACATCCTTAACCGTACTCAACTCTGATCCATCTACTTCATCGACAGCATAAGTCAATCCTTTCTTCTCTCTTGAAATTCCCAAGGCTGTTACGACAACCTCATCTAAAGCAACCCCTTCAGAAAGCACAACATCAAGTTTATTACCCGCTACTTGGACAACTTTATCTTGATATCCAATCAATGAAAATTTCAAAGATGCTCCATCTGAGACATTGATCTCATAAGTCCCATCTAAATCTGTAATAGTACCACTTGTAGTACCCACTTCCACGATATTTACACCGATTAAGGTTTCTCCATCATCAGAAGTTACGGTTCCTGTCACTTTTTGCTGAGCCCAAATCTGGGACGATGCAAAGATGAGCAACAAAAAAAATAGTATTTGTTTCCGTTTCATAAAAAATATTGTTTTGATTAGAAAATGTATTTTATTTGAAAATTGATACTGAAAAATATTCCACCAATTTTCTTTATAACCAGTTGATATGTTCTTATCTTAATTATCATCTACCTTTTCTCAACGCCTAAACAGATTGTTAATCAGACAATCCGCTCAACGTATTAAAAATCTTTCCATCTAACAAATGCTTCCATTGCTTCATATTCCGCTAAACCTAATTTTTTATAAGTATTTGCCGTTGCACGATTCCTATCTTCTGCTCGTTGCCAAAACTCTCGCTCATCATCCCCTAAAAATGGAGCTCCATCTTTTTGAGATTGATGCATAAAAATGGCTTTTCGTTTTTTCAATAATTCGGTTGGACTCAATGGAACAGCCATCTCAATTTCATGAATAGCCCACTCATGCCAAGCCCCCCTATACAGCCAAATCCAACAATCTTTTATCCATTTTTCATTTGATAATCCTTTATAAGCGAGCATTATCGCATCTAAACAAACCCTATGAGTACCGTGAGGATCCGCCAAATCTCCTGCAGCAAAAATTTGATGAGGTTGAATAGATTTAATAAAATCTGAAACAATTTGAATATCTTGTTTACCTAAAGGCTTCTTTCTTGCAGTACCCGTTTCATAAAATGGTAAATCCAAAAAGTGAATATTTTCATCTGGGATTCCACAAAATCTTGCTCCTGCACGAGCTTCCCCCCTTCTAATCAGAGCTTTGACACTCAATAAAGAATCTGTGCTCTTTTTTGTTGATTTCGATTGATAAAGTAAATCAATAGATTTGGTTAATTGTTCATCCAAAACACCATTTCGATCTGCAAATTCTCGTACAAATTCAATATATTTTTTTGCATCGTGGTTATGAACGGCATTATTTCCAGATGTTTGATAAGCAACGTGTACTTCATGCCCTTGCTCCACCAATCTCAACAGCGTTCCGCCCATTGAGATCACATCATCATCTGGGTGAGGGCTGAATACAATAATTCGTTTTTTCTTAGGTGTGGCT
>CAZOHX010000393.1:592-3671 GCA_964579315.1 uncultured Saprospiraceae bacterium | reverse complement strand
CAAATGAGAAAAATCTTAATTAGAAGAATTATTAACAATTAACAAGACTAGGAATCCCAACCATTTCATCCACATCTTCCTCATAATCAACCCCTTCCACCTTAAAACCAAATAAATTAAAAAAGTCAAGGTCATATCCTTTCAAATCTCCAATAGTCTGCAACGTTTCTGTACTAGCGATTTCCCAAAGTTTCAATACTTCATCTTGTACATCTGCTCTCATTTCCCAATCGTCCACTCGGATTCTACCTTTGTCATCCACAGGCACATTTTCTTCGTATAACCTTTCTGAAAACAACCTTTGTATTTGTTCGATACAGCCTTCATGAATTCCTTTATCTTTCATAGTTTTATACAACAAAGAAATATACAATGGGATAACAGGAATCGCAGAACTCGCTTGAGTTACCAGTGCCTTATTGACAGATACATAGGCACTTCCGTTCACAGATTTCAATTGATTAGCTATGGTGAATGCTGTTGCTTCTAAGTGGTCTTTAGCTCGTCCAATAGTGCCATTACGATAGACTGCTTTTGTTAAAGATGGACCAATATAAGAGTAAGCAACGGTCGTAAATCCATCAGCTAATAAATCTTGGTCTTTTAGAGCTTTCACCCACATTTCCCAATCTTCTCCGCCCATTACTTTTACGGTACTCTCAATTTCGTCTTCTGTACAAGGTTTGATAGCAATATCTTTTACAATACCAGTATGAAAATCCACCGTTTTACTTGAAAACTCTTTTCCAATGGGTTTGAGTGTAGATCGATAAACGACTCCCGTATCTGGATCTTTCCGAACAGGAGAAGCCAAACTATAAACCAACAAATCAATTTTACCAAGGTCTTTTTTGATTAATGCTAGAGTTTGTGCCTTAATCTCATGTGAAAAGGCATCTCCATTGATACTTTTTGCATACAAACCTGCTTCGTGAGCATATTTTTCAAAAGCAACACTATTGTACCATCCAGCCGAAGCTGTTTTCCCTTCGCTTGGGGGTTTTTCAAAAAATAGACCAATCGTAGAAGCCTTAAATCCAAACGCTGCTGAAATACGTGATGCCAATCCAAATCCTGTAGAAGCCCCTATCACCAAAACATTTTTTGCATGGGAAGACATATTTTTTGATTTGATATAGTTGATTTGGTTCAAGACATTTCGTTCACACCCTTTTGGATGGGCAGTGACACAAATAAATCCACGTGTTTTTGGCTCTATGATCATACTTGTTCTAGTTTTGTTTGAAATTCGCCGCAAAGTACGGTTTTTATCGGAAAAAGTAACCAAATTATCATTTGTTGTTTTGTTCCTACATTTTTAAAAGTAGTTGGATCTATGTTTTTATGTGTAGTTGAACGAAATATAAAAAATATGTATATAAAATACGTGTCATTTTCGATGTCAAAGCACATTTAGTTTGTGTGTAAATTTAATCCGAAATATCCATTTTTTTCGATGCATCATCTGACTTTACACTATCCCCATTTTGAAAAATCTTTAAATATAATCGGATATCTTCCTCAACTCCTTTAGGATAAGGAACACGTTCTTCCACACCTACATATACCAAATTAATCGTTTTATCATTCACAAAAGTACTATCATATTTACTCTTCCATATAATGAGATGCTGTTCGAGTGCTTTTAACTTAGGAATTTCATCTTTTAGAGTAGTATTTGCCTGTAAAAGCCTTAAAACTTTTGTATTATAAACCATGATGACATTTTCAGTATAACCACGGATAGTAGCATGTGTTCTCAATTCATTAGGGGTCATTTCGTCATAATATTGAGAGAAAATCTTAACGAAATGGGTAAATCTTCTTTTTGTAAATCTATATTTTAAAGATTTTAGCAATTGATTTCTAAGGCGACATTGGGCGACAAAGGCTTGATTGATGATATCTAAATTATCTAAGATTTCTTCTAAAACAACAATCATCGCATTTTGAGAAGATTCCTGTTTGGAAGTAATTTTATTCAAAATATCTAAAATCCCTAATTTTATCTTATTCCTTCTTTTTTGATTGATAATATCATCTCCAATGTCTAGCAATTCTTCCTGCTGAATACTATTGATATTACTGATAAATAAAATAATAGAATTTAGTAGCAATGGATCTTTCACCACTTTTTTCAAGGTAAAAAGTGCATCTTTGAGCTTGTTTTGAATCACAAACCCATGTATTGCTTCGATTAGTTTCTCATTATCCATTGTATGCTTTTGGTTGGGTAAAGGTATGAAAAATAATATCGATCTTTGACAAATCTCATGAAAAAACAAAATTCAAAAACTAAAGGAGGTCTTTTCGATGTATTCCAAAATACGTTTATCGAATAAGTTTACTAAACTTTGAAAGTTTAGTAAACAGATGAATCTAAAATTATTTCGTACATTAGTGCAAAATTGAACAACTATGAAACTGAACAATGCATACGAATTTCTCTGTAATTTAAAATTCAATAATAACCGCCCATGGTTTAAAGAAAATAATGAGCAATACCAAGAAGCAAAGAATCAATTTGCAGATTTTATAGAGGCTTTAATTCCAAGATTAAAAGCCATTGATAACTCCATAAACGTCTCAACCGCAAAGGAATGTATGTACAGAATTCATAGAGATGCAAGATTTTCTAAAAATAAAGAACCCTACAAGACTAATTTTGGGGCATCGATTACAAAAGATGGACGAAAAAGTGGAAATGCAGGGTATTATTTACATTTAGAACCCGATAATTCTTTTTTAGGTGGGGGTATTTATCAACCAGAATCTACTGTTTTAAAAGCCATTCGTACCGATATTTTACAAGATGCTTCTAAAATGAAAAAAATTGTGAATGCGACGAAATTCAAGCAATATTTTGGTGAATTACATGGTGCAAAATTAAAAACAGCTCCAAGGGGATTTCCAAAAGACTTTGCTGATGTGGAATTGCTGCGTTACAAACACTTTGTTTCTATTAAAAAAATCGATGATGAATTTTGGTTCAAAGAGCATCTGCGGGATAATATTATTGAATTTTTAAAAGTACAATGAAAATTGAATACGTATTTGAATGGCGTGATTAAGTAATCAG
>CAZOHX010000393.1:0-582 GCA_964579315.1 uncultured Saprospiraceae bacterium | reverse complement strand
AAATGAACATTCACATCATAATCTGGGTGTTTGGACAAGATGGCTTCCATAACACTCATAACGATAGAATCCCCCACAGGGCAATTGGGAGTAGAAAGGGTCATTTCAATATCTACTTTTTTGTCACCATCATATTCCAATTTATAAATCAATCCCATATCCACAATATTAATTTCGACTTCAGGATCAATAACACCTTTTAAAATTTCTAAAAAATCATTATCTTTTGTTTTGGGTATGAAAAGGGGTTCTAATTCCATTTTATGGGTGAGAATCGAAATCATATTTCCAAAATACAAAAATGCCGTTACCATCAAAAACATCGCACCAATCTGAATAAGCCATTCCGTAGAAAGAAAAATCCCAAAAATCAACATTATGATTGCCACTAGATACGTCCACATATGAGCATGGGCTAGCTTGTCAGAATATAAATCCGCTGGCATGGGTATTTTCATTTTACCCACGTGAGGCTGATATCGATTCAACCAAACGATAAAGGGCAAAGTCTTGTAGGTTTGACCCAAAATCAAGGGCGTGATAAAGGCAAAAAATACTGAAAATCCATATAATAAGGAAATA
>CAZOHX010000392.1:0-3673 GCA_964579315.1 uncultured Saprospiraceae bacterium | reverse complement strand
AAATTTTTAGTGGGTACAATGATTAAAGTCTTATCTTTAATACTGGAAGACGTTTTTATTCCTTCATATGCAAAAACACGAAATAAACTATCCAAATTATCAAGATAATCCGATAAATGAACAATTGTAGTATCGGAATTGAGTAAAATGGGACTTGCTAAAGTAGTTTGCCCCATTGTTTTCTCAATAATCTTTTTTTCAATAGCAATTTTCGGACTTTTACAAGTCCATACCAACAATATTATCCAAATACTATACTTGATTTTCATAAAGAATTATTGAATCGTTTTCATCTCAATATTAAAAATATTCTGTCCAGGCACAATGGAAACAGCATTTCCATTTAAAACAATTTCTAAAGGTTTATCTACTTTAATATCACAACATTTTTTATCAAATCTAAAAAAGATATTGACATCTCTAAATATCACTCGAAATGAAAAAGATCTCCATGCTTTTGGCAATTGTGGATTGAAATGAATTTTATTTTTCTTTATTCTCATTCCTCCAAATCCTTTCACAATTGACAACCAAGTCCCTGCCATACTTGTGATGTGGCAACCATCTTTTGTATCATTGTTATAATCGTCCAAATCTAATCGAGATGTACGTAGAAACAATTCATACGCTTTTTCTGTTCGCCCAAGACTACAAGCTAAAATAGAATGTACACAAGGCGATAGTGAAGATTCATGAACGGTAAGCGGCTCATAAAAATCATAATTTCGTTCTAGCTCATCCTTTGTGAAATGCTCTTCAAAAAAGTACATTCCTTGTAAAACATCGGCTTGTTTGATAAAACACGATCTCAATATTCGATCCCATGACCAATTTTGATGTAATGGATATTCATCCTTTGGAATATCCTTTGCAGGAATCAGTTCTTTATCTAAATATCCATCTTGTTGCAAAAATATTCCACGCTCTTCGTCAAATGGTAAATATATTTCATCGCTTATCTGATTCCACAATTGTACTTCATCCAAATCAAAATTATTCTG
Organism: uncultured Saprospiraceae bacterium; assembly: GCA_964579315.1. Taxonomy (GTDB): domain Bacteria; phylum Bacteroidota; class Bacteroidia; order Chitinophagales; family Saprospiraceae; genus CAMZLN01. The sequence continues at coordinate 2,672 of CAZOHX010000392.1, read as the reverse complement.
TTCAAGAATTTCTTGATATCTTTGTGGGTTTTGCTCTTTTGCAAAAGCTAACATTTCTTGGGTATAATTCATACACCACCTTGCAATATATAAAGTGTACCAATTATTATTTACATTATTTTCATATTCATTGGGCCCAGTCACTCCAAGCATCACATATTTACCTTTGGCTTGAGAATAACTAAATCTTTGAGCCCAGAAACGAGCAATGCCGATTAAAACATCCAATCCATATTCCACAACATAAGATTCATCTCCTGTATATTTGATATAATCATAAATAGCATAAGCAATCGCCCCATTTCGATGAATTTCTTCAAAAGTAATTTCCCATTCGTTATGGCATTCTGTACCATCCATAGTAACCATTGGATACAAAGCTGCACCGTTCGTAAAACCAAGTTTATTAGCATTTTCAATGGCCTTGTGCAAATGATTGTGCCGATATTTTAAGAGGTTTCTAGCAATCTTTTGTCCAGAAGTACTCTGATAAAAAGGCAAACAGTAAGCTTCTGTATCCCAATAAGTACTGCCGCCATATTTCTCTCCTGTAAATCCTTTAGGACCAATATTCAAACGATGATCCTTTCCTGTGTAGGTCTGATTCAACATAAATATATTAAAACGAATGGCTTGTTGAGAAGAATCATCTCCTTCAATAATGATATCTTGGGTAGCCCATTTTTTTGCCCAAGCATCTTTATGAAGTTTTAATAAATTATCAAATGATTTAGATTTTGCATCATTCAATAACTCTATTGCCTTCCGATTGATATTTGCATCATCATGAAAAAACGAAGAAACGGTTGTGGCATATTTAACTACAGAAATAGTATCTCCTTTATTTGTATCAAGCCGATATTGGTGTGTCACCTTTTGAACACCTTTTATAAAGTCAGGCTTTTGAATTACTGATTTCTTATTTATTTTAACTTCACATGAAAGAGCGGCGGCTACCGTAAAATTTGTTTTTTTTGTCTTCGCTACGATTAAACCATAATCTACATTTACCGATGTTGAAACACCTTTCCAAAATTTCTCATCATAATTTGTACCTTCATTTCTAACATCAAAATCTAGATGAGAATCAATTTCAATATTTCCTTCAAAATTCACACAACGAATATCATATTTTAATGTGCCAATTTCATCATCTACTAAACTATAAAATCTCTGTGTATCAACTTTAATTTCATTCCCATTAGGAAAAATTATATGAAAATGTCTTTCAAAAACACCCGCTTTCATATCCAAAATGGCTTGATAGGATTTTATCTCAACTTGATTCAAGTCCAATAATTGACCATTGACCTTTACACTCAATCCTATCCAATTAGCAGCATTCAAAACTTTGGCAAAATACTCTGGATAACCATTTTTCCACCATCCTACTTTGGTTTTATCTGGATAATAAATACCTGCTAAATAATTTCCTTGGAGTGATTTTCCAGAAAAATCTTCTTCAAAATTTCCACGCATTCCCATTTTCCCATTCCCAATACTAAAAATAGATTCTGAAACCAGATGATATTTAGGATGATAACCATCTTCAATGATTTTCCAAGGGTGTATAGTTAGATAATTCTTCATTTTTAGTATTTTTTCAAACTATCTACCAATTTATTAATACTAGCACCTTCAAAATCAGACCAAACCTTATCCGCTTCAAAAAGATCATTTGTGCCGCCTATTCCAATCGTTTTCATTCCACCAAGCTTAGCTGCTTCAATACCTTTTGCTGCATCTTCAAAAACTACAGTTTCTTCAGGTTTAAGATCAAAATACAAGCAACTTTTCAAAAACACTTCTGGATTGGGCTTGCCAAAAGTGGTCATTGTTCCATCTACAATAAAATCAAAATCATCTTTCATTTGTAACTTTTTAAGGATTGAAACTGCATTTTTACTTGCAGAACCCAAGGCAATTTTAATTCCTTCTTTTGTTAACTCATTGATAAAATCTTTCACACCTACAAAAACATCATTCGGAGTTAAATTTTCAATTAATTCCAAATAATTATCATTCTTTTTCTTTAAAAAAAGTTGCTTCTGGTCTTCAGAAATACTTACTTCTGCCCATTTAAGAATTAAATTCAAAGAATCGACCCGACTAACACCTTTCAACATCTCATTCTTTTCTTTAGTTAAATGGTAATCAAACTTTTTTGCCAATTTAGCCCAAGCTACATAATGATATTTTGCTGTATCTACTATGACACCATCTAAGTCAAAAATAGCGAGTGAAATTTTAGTTATCAACATGGATTTAGTTCAATACATTTTAAAAATGAATTCAAAGATATGGAAAAAAAATGATACTTTACGTACTTTTTACACTAAGGTTGACAGATACGTACTACAATTTTTACAATCCTATTCTAGATTGCAATTAAAGTAGATGCGTTAGTACCTTTTTTAGAGTGCGTGACATATTGTGGGAAATGAGACTTTATTGTATAACCTGAAACCTAAAAAAGCAAATATTACACACTAAGATTAAAAGCTTTGGAATGGCAAGAATTTTCAAATGGATTTTTTGAAATTTCACAGAAAAGTTAGACAAAACACCTACTAAAGTATGTCCACCTACTTGCAAAAAGTAAAAAAGATTTAAAAAGTGATGGAAAGTGAAATTTTTATGCACTAAGATTAAACGTTTTGGAATGGCGAATA
>CAZOHX010000391.1:0-3679 GCA_964579315.1 uncultured Saprospiraceae bacterium | reverse complement strand
TGATCTACAAACTTTCGACCCTTCCAAACAAGAAGATCCTGTAAAATTTAACTATACCAATTTCTTTCCAAGTGTAGGATTTTCATACCAATTAAATCCCATGAATACTTTATCTTTGAATTACGGAAGACGTATTAATCGACCCGATTACAATGTTTTAAATCCTTTTAAAGTTCAAATCAGCGAACTCTCTTTTAGTAAAGGAAATCCATTTCTTAATCCTGAAATTGTAAACAATATTGAATTGGGTTACACCTTGATGTACCGCTACAATTTCAAAATAGGATATAGTAAAACAGATAATCAAATTACTCGATTAATTGGGCCTGATGATGAAGATCCAAGAGCGGGATATATTTCCTATGATAATCTTGCCCAACAGCAAGTATATAGTTTGAATATTTCTGCTCCATTTACCATAAATAAGTGGTGGAGTTTATATCTAAATATTGGTGGGGGATACGTAGATAATCAAGCAGATTACGGAGATGGTGCTGTCATCAATTTACAATCCTACACCTACACTATTTATCAACAACAAACATTTAAACTTCCCAAAAAATTCATAGGTGAAATATCTGGATATTATTCTGGTCCAGGTATTTGGGGTGGCGTTTTCAAGTATGAGCCCAGTTGGAGTTTAAATTTGGGCATACAAAAGAAATTTTTTAAAGAAAAACTAAAAGTTAAGCTTTCTGCCAATGATATTTTTAACCAAGCGGGTTGGAGTGGCGTATCTTCTTTTGATGGACTTGTAGGAGAAGGAAATGGAAATTGGGATAGCCGAAAAATAAGCCTTAGTATGAATTACAATTTTGGAAACTCTAAAATAAAAACTAGAAAAAGAAAAACGGGTATCGAAGCCGAAGAAAGTCGTGTTGGAAAAGGAAAATAATACTTCTTTGAGTTTATAAAAAATCAACATCCACATCATAGGGATATTTAATTAAAAATTTAATAGCTCTATCTATATCGAAATTTTCAAAAACAATTGCGTGCAGCATATTGGTAATAGGCAAATGTAATTTATAATAAACTCCCAATTGTTTCATCACTTTCAAGGTACGAATACCTTCTACAGTCATATTTGTAGTAGATAAAATCTCATGCATGGTCTTTCCCTCCCCTATCATTTTACCGAAAGTGTAATTTCGACTTTTATCAGATGTTGCGGTAGTTACCAGATCCGCAATACCCGATGTACCCAAAAATGCTTTACTTTCCGCACCTATCGCCTTTCCAATATAAATCATCTCCATCAATCCACGTGAAATCAACATTCCTTGCATATTTTTGCCTAAACCCTGCCCTGCCAAGATTCCACTTCCTATCGCAACGACATTTTTCAAAGTACCTGCCAACTCAGTTCCAATAATATCAAAAGAACCAAAAACATGAAAGCGGTCACTATTCAAAACTAGTTTTCCAATATCTATTACTTCTTGAAAACGGCTTGCTATAAGGGTGGCTGCAGGTTGACCAGCATTGATTTCTGCTGACAAATTTGGTCCTGACAAACAACCAACACGAACTGCACTCGTCTCTTCCAAGATTACCTGACTCATCGTGTGGATTTTAGTAACATCCAATCCTTGCTTCATTTCTTCTTCGCCCATTTGAAAATCAAGCCCTTTCGCACCTTGAATCAAAATATGATAAGGTCTAATATATGGCGAAGCTTGTTTCATCAAATCTCTAAAATATGAAGAAGGGATCAGTGGAAAAACGACATAACACTTTTCAAATATTTCCGCCAAATTACTGGTTGCTCGTATGCGATTAGACAATTGTATATCCAAATGGCTATGATTGGTATTAATAGCTGTCACAACTTCCGTTCTACGAGAATATACTAAAACATTTGCATTGCAGGACAATAGATTAGAAACCGCAAGACCAAACCTTCCTGTTCCCAAAACCCCTACCAATTGATTATATTTTAATTGCCCAGTTTCCATATTTGCTGCAAAAGTACGAATTATTTTTCTAATTAGAATTTTTAACTTAAATGGGTTGTAAGAATATACTGGGCTTTCTTCCAATTCAAATTCTGTTAATAAAACAAAAAAGACATATTTATCTCTTTATGTAGCACAAGTCACAAATTAAAACAAAAATAAAATAGAAATTTGTCCTATCAAATTGGAAAAGCAGTACAAAAACTGCAACGTTTTATTTAAAAAAAAAATAGTATTATGAAAATCTTACAAACATTTGTATTAATATTTAGCCTATTTGCAATTAATACAATAAATGCTCAGGATATTGCTCCTTTCAAAAAAAGTATCAAATTTGGTGGTCGAATCATGTATGATTTAGAAAATTACTCCCAAGGAGACTATTCGTTTAGGGGAAGTGAATTTAGGAGAGTTAGGTTATTTAGTGCAGGAAAAGTAGCCAAAAATGTTAGTGCAAAAATTCAAATGGATTTTGCCAAAAGTGGCGTCATCTTTAGGGATGTTTATTTGAAATTCGGTGCAATTCCAAAAATCGGTGGTCACTTTTATATTGGAAGTTTTACAGAGCCTTCAAGACTAGAACAAATTTCTAGTAGTAAATATATAACTTTTATTGAAAGAGCATCAGCCAATAACTGGGTCGCTAAATGGAATACTGGACTTATGTATGACAATAGTGAGATGATGGATGGTCGTCTTGGAATGCAACTTTCTTACATGTTTGGGTCAAGTAGCCACGAAGGAGGTAATCACATTTTGAAAAATATTGAAAATACAAAAGACTTAGGAAATAGTATCACTGGACGTTTTACTGGATTAATTGTAAATGATAAAGAAAATAAACGCTGGGTTCATTTAGGAGCTTCCTATTCTGTGAGAACACCTGATTTGATTGATAGTGTTCGAATCAAAACTATTAAAGAAAAGCCTCCCGTTCATTTAGGACCATCCTTTGTGCATTATTCCTTTAAAGGCATAGATAATTATCAAATTTTAGGATTAGAAACCTTTGCAATCCTAGGTCCATTCTCCTTCCAAGCTGAATATGCAGGTACAACAGTAAATCCAATTTCTGGTGAGGCATTTTCTATTCCTAGTTATTATGCTTATGTGAGTTATTTTCTAACAGGAGAAAACAGAAGATATAAAAATTCTTACCACGCTTTTTCAAGTGTAAAACCAAAAAGTAACTTTTGCGTTACGGACGGCGGTTGGGGAGCATGGGAAATCGCAGCTAGATATGCAGCATTTGACATGACCAATGTAGCGGCTACACCAGATTTAGTAGCATCCGATATTACTATTGGTTTGAACTGGTATTTAAATGAAAATACAAGAATCATGTATAACTTTATTTATGGTGATGATGGTATCAATCCTGATAAAGTCAATGGACATGTTATGAGATTCCAAATTAATTTCTAAAATAAAAAACAAAGACATTGAATAAAACTTTGTCCTTGTAATTCTTTTAAAAAATATCAAAATTAAATAATCATGAAAAAAATAACATTTTATATTGCAATGCTTTCGATAGTTTCTTTTTTAGGAACATCTTGCAGTACTCAAGCGGATCATTCTGTCAAAGGTGCAATAGCCAAAAGTGTCGATTCCAACACGTTCAAAAAGATGATGGATGAAGGTAAATTTGTTGCAATTGATGTCAGAAAACCTGCAGAAAGACTTTCTGATAATATATTTCCCGATTTAAACAAACCCTA
>CAZOHX010000390.1:0-3681 GCA_964579315.1 uncultured Saprospiraceae bacterium | reverse complement strand
AACTTGGAAATCTTGATTTTACAGGTCGTTTTGATGGTTTCTTTGTCGATTTTGTGGCAGATGGGACCTTAAATACAGATTTGGGACAGGCAACTATGAATATGCAATTTGTACGAAGCGATACTCAAAAAGCAAAATATTCTGGAGAGTTAGGATTGATTGATTTTGATCTACAAAAATGGACAGATAATCCTAAACTGGGGCATGTTACGTTTAATGGTCAAGTAACAGAAGGGCAAGGATTGACCAAGGAAACTGCCGAAGCAAAATTAAGTGCCCAAATCGCACAAATCCAATTTAAAGGATATAATTATCATAGTCTGAAAATGGATGGACAATTGAAAAAGAATCTTTTTACAGGAAACTTTCAAGCGGATGATAAAAATTTGGATTTTGATTTTGATGGCACTATCAATTTTGAAGGAAAAGATCCCGTTTTTGATTTTGATGCGAAAGTCAATATATTAAATTTGGATGAATTGAATTTTGTGAAGCAAAATGTAGCGGTAGCTGGAGATTTTCGTTTTAACATTGTGGGAATGAATCCATCTAAGATTATTGGGGATGCTTTTATTGCCAATTTATGGCTGGTAAAGAATGATAGTTTGAAATTTCAATTGGATTCGATTAATATCTCATCCACTAAAGTTGGTGAAACAAAGGATATTTCTATTGCATCCGAAGTGCTTGATTTGAATATCAATGGTCTTTTTGATATCAAAGATGTGCCTTATGTATTTCAACATTATTTCAGTACTAAATATCCAGGATTTGCAGCATCCTTGAAAATAAAATCACCCAAAGATGTAAAAGAAAAATATGCATACACCTACAATGTGAATATTAAAGATTCCAAAAATTGGACAAAATTGATTGATATACGATTGGATACGATTTTAAATGCCAAAATGAGAGGCTATATTGATAATGTGACAGATTCTTTGTTTGTTGATTTGGAAATTCCTAAAGTTAAATTTGATAACATTTTGTTGAATGATATTTATTATTTAAGTGAAGGTAAGGGGAGTGTGAATTCTACACAATTGGGCGTTTATAATAGTATTATCAACGGGCGTAATTTTTCACCTTTAATTGTAGAAGCAAACTGGTTGTATGATACCATTACGTTTAATGTGAATTCTACCAATTTTACAGAAAGTTTGGATAATTTAAATTTAAGGGGACGATTGTTTCCAGTGAATAAGGATGTATATGAAATCAGTTTTTTGCCATCCAATTTAGCTTTTTTTGACAAGGATTGGAATATTGCTGAAAATAATTTTATAAGATTTGGAAATAATCATATTGAAACCCAAAATTTCAAACTTTTTTCTGATGAAAAAATTGTTCAAATAGATAGTTATAACGATACAGGACTTAAAATGGATTTTTTAAATTTTGATTTGAATATCATTGATGAAATTTGGGATAATGATAAGTTTAATTTCAATGGAAATGTGGCCATTCAAGCCACTATTGATGATGTTTTTAAACTCAAAGGAATGGACCTAGATATAGAATCCGAAGCCGTTTATATCAATGATGATTATTGGGGGCGTCTAAAAGTGTCCTCTGATTTTGCGGATAAACATTCGGTATTGAACTACCAAGCAAAGTTAGATAAAGAAGACCAAGTGCTTAAAGTAGATGGGCAATATTATTCAAAAAATTATGAATCGACGACATCTAATTTTTCAAATCATTTGGTGATGAATGTGGACGGTCAGCATTTTCCTTTGAGTTTTATGGAGTATTTGATTAGAAATGGAATATCCAATACCCAAGGGAAAATCAATGCAAAAGGTACACTGATAGGTCCTCCAAAAGCACTAGAAATCAATGGAGATGTGGACGTACTTTATGGAAGTACAAAAGTCGATTATTTAGGAGCAACATATCATTTTGAGAATCAATTTATCAAAATTACCACCAATCGGATTGATGCCACTGGGGTAGAAATTCATGACCGAATGAATAATACTGCTACAATTACAGGGGGATTAACCCATAATCGATTTAAAAATATGGGAATGGATTTGCAAATTGATTCTGATCGATTTCTCGGATTGGATACGGATGAGCATGATAATCCAAATTATTATGGACAAGGTCTTGGAGAAGGACATGTCAAATTTTATGGAGATTTTATTCAGCCATATATTGATGTTACTGCCACTACTGGAGAAGGTTGTAAATTGTTTATTCCATTTTTCTTTCAAAAAGATGGCTCAGAATTGAGTTATGTTACTTTTGTTGATCGTTCAAAAAAAGATAGTTTAACAACGACAAAGGGGCGTTCCATTGAAGGACTCAATCTTTTAATGAATATCACCATGACTGAGGCCGCTGAAACACAAATTATTTTTGATAGCAAGGCAGGTGATATTATTCGTGGAAGAGGAAATGGAAATATTCAATTGAATATCACTCGAGATGGCAAGTTTGAGATGGTAGGGGATTATGAATTTTCTCAAGGGAATTATCTGTTCACAATAAAAGACTTTTTTATAAACAAGCCTTTTGAAATAAAGAAGGGGGGGGTAATTTCTTGGACGGGAGATCCTTTTGATGCGGATATTCAGCTAACCGCAGAATATAAAGGAGTGAGAGCATCTCCTTATGGTTTGATTAATTCAATAGTAGAGGGGAGTGAGTTGGGTACCATAAAACAAGAATCTCGTCGCTTGACCGATGTCTTGATTACGATGTACTTAACAGAGAAACTATTGAAGCCAAAAGTCGCTTTTGAGATAGAATTGCCTAATTTAACTGGTACTGTGCGGACGTTAGTTGATAATCAATTGAGAGTAATGTACCAAGATCCAAACGCATTGAATAGGCAGGTCTTTGGGCTTATTGTTTTAGGTTCTTTTTTACCAGAATCAGGAGTAGCTGGTGCGATTTTCAATTCTGGAGCAGTAGAAGGAACTCTTGGACAATATCTTTCATCACAAATTTCGATTCTAGTTTCTAATTATCTAACTGAAAACTTGAAGGATAATGATTTTATCAAAGGTATTGATTTTGGATTAGGGTATAATCGCTTTGGGGATGAAGCAGTTGGTGTTATCTCTCAAAGAGAATTGCAGCCCCATTTGCAGTTGTTTTTGAAAAATGATAGATTCATTGTAGGTTTTGATGGGAATATTGGATTTGGTAATGTAGCCAATGCCACCGTACAAGGAGCCACAACATCCTTTAATTCAGGGGATATATATGTGGAATATAAATTGACAGATTCAGGACAAGTAACTGCTAGAGCATTAGTTCAGGGTGAAAAGGACTATTTTTTAGGCTCAAGGCGAAAAGGTGGTTTGGGATTGAATTTTCAAAAGGAATTTGAAAAATGGAGTGATTTGTTTAAATAGTGGTTGGATGGAAACTTACAAATTTTGGTTGGGCATACTTTAGTAAATGCCTTTCTCCATCTTTCTGTAAAGATCTTGAAGTGTTTCACACCCCCACCAAAAACCCCAAAAGGGGGTCACCAAAAGTAACCCCGAATGAAAATTCGGGGTATATCGATATCCAAAGAACGAACAACATAGCAAGTCCCGTTGGAGTTTCTATACACGAAACAACTTGGTTTACAAGTCATTCTGCGTCAAATTTTGCAAATCTCGAAACTTAAATGCTCGCCGATACAGTGCATCGACTGTGCTTTAAGCTTCGACCTTTACA
>CAZOHX010000389.1:0-3692 GCA_964579315.1 uncultured Saprospiraceae bacterium | reverse complement strand
ACCAAATTCCAAATTTCAACCACCAATGGATGATCTGCATTGACCATATCATGTGCAGGATGTGCCTTTCGAGTAGCTTCGTCACGTAAATCGTAGTGAATTTCAGAACAAGGGCCACAGGGTCCAGTATCCCCCATTTCCCAGAAATTATCTTTTCTATCAAAAAGCATAATCCGATCTTCTGGAATCCACTTTTTCCAAAATTCGACCGCTTCATGATCGGCAGACAAACCATCTTTTTTATCTCCTTCAAAAACGGTCACGTATAATCTACTTTTATCCAACCCATAAACTTCCGTCAATAATTCCCAAGCCCATTCAATCGCTTCTTCCTTAAAATAATCTCCAAAAGACCAGTTTCCTAACATTTCAAACATGGTATGATGATAACTATCAATCCCCACTTCTTCCAAGTCATTATGTTTTCCTGAAACTCTTAAACATTTTTGAGTATCTGCGGCTCTTTTATTGTCTGGAGTGGCATTTCCAAGAAAAAAATCTTTAAATTGATTCATCCCTGCATTGTTAAACATCAATGTAGGATCATTTTTAACCACAATTGGAGCAGATGGCCAAATCTTATGACCTTTAGATTCAAAAAAATCAAGAAATTTCTGTCTTATTTCACTGGATTTCATAATACTTAAATATTATTTATTTTATAAATTGTTTTTCTATTGATGTCCATTTATCCTTGTGTACAGCAACAATAATACCCATTTTTATACCGTTTGCTTTGAGTACTAAGCGCTGTCACAAATCAGATTCAGCGCAAAGATATTACGATTTATTGGCATTTTTTTTGAAAATTGATAATTTGCTTGTAAATTTGTCTAGTTTTTCGAAGGGATGAACTATATTTACGGGCGAAAACCATTAATCCAGAGAACTATGAGAAATAATTTTTGGTCATTGCCCCTCACTAAATTTTCTTCATGAAAGAGAAGTTTTTTTACAATACGCAGACGTTACGATACGAAAAGATTGAAATCAGTTTAAAAACGAAAATTTTAAGAGGCGTAGGAATTTTTACAGGTGTCTTTGTGGGTGCTGCTATTTTAGCAACAACACTTTATTACTTTTATCCTTCTCCAAAAGAGAATGCCTTGAATGCACAAATTCAACAACTAGAACTTCAAAACATGAAGTATGGTGAACAAGTGGATTTGATGACAAAAGTATTGGATAACGTACATCAGCGTGATGCTGGAGTTTATAGAATGATGTTTGGAATGGTGGTATCGGGGGACATGATAAGTATGCAGAACTACGCAATCTAAATAGTTCTGGTCAAATATTAGCTTCAAGTCAAGCCAAAGCAGATCAATTGAAATTGAAATTATCTTTAGAGTCTAAGTCTTTGGATGAATTGGAAAAATTGGCAAAGAATAAAGAAACCATGTTGGCTTCTATTCCTGCTATCAAACCCGTAAGAAAAGATAAATTAAATAGAAATATTCGTGCACTTTCTGGTTTCGGAATGAGAATGCATCCTGTTTACAAAAGAATGAAAAAACATACAGGCATTGACTTTTCTTGTCCTAAAGGTACACCTATTCAAGCAACTGGTGACGGTGTGGTTGAGGCTGTTTATCATAAAAAAACAGGATATGGAACACATGTGGTTATCAATCATGGATTTGGTTATAAATCGCTTTATGGTCACATGAGTGTAGTAGATGTCAAGAAAGGGCAAAAAGTAAAACGGGGACAAGTGATAGGAAAAGTCGGAAGTACAGGTACATCAACTGCTCCACATTGTCATTATGAAGTACATAAAAATGGAATTAAAATCAATCCTATCAATTATTGTTTGGATGGATTGACTCCACAGGAGTATCAAGCTTTGGCAAATGATGCTTCGGTTGTGAATCAATCGTTTGATTAAGAAAATCTAATTTGACGATATAAAAAAGCCCCTTTCCTTGGAATGGGGCTTTTTTTTTGGGTGAAGATTACATTTGATTGATGAACCAATTTTTCTAAAGCATATTTTTCAAATTCATATATGCAGTCTTTTGTTCATGGAAGAAACCATCTACCAAAAATAACGTTTCTTAAAAAAAACAAAATCATGACCTCCTACGAAACCGTCATCGGACTAGAAATTCACATCCAACTCTCTACTCAAAGCAAGGCCTTTTGTGGGGATAGTACCACATTCGGAGCGAGTCCAAATACCCAAGTCAGTGCCATATCTCTAGCACATCCAGGTACTTTGCCAAGATTGAATAAAAAACAAATCGAATATGCCGTAAAATTAGGATTGGCATTGGATTCCAAAATAAGTCCTATCTCCTATTTTGATCGTAAAAACTATTTTTACGCCGATTTACCTAAAGGATATCAGATCACACAAGATAGATTACCTATTTGTATAGGTGGAGCCTTGGTTACTTTTGATGGAAATGAAGAAAAATCTTTTAGGATTCATCATATCCACATGGAAGAAGATGCTGGAAAATCTATTCATAATCAAGATCCAAAGTATTCATTGATTGATCTGAATCGAGCAGGTGTTCCACTGTTGGAAATTGTGACAGAACCCGATATGCGTTCGCCCAAAGATGTGGAAGATGTGATGACCAATATGAGGCAATTGGTACGGTATTTAGGAATTTCTGATGGTAATATGGAAGAAGGTTCGATGAGATGTGATGTGAATATTTCGGTAAGAAAAAAGGGGGCTACAGAATATGGCAATCGCTGTGAAGTGAAGAATGTCAATTCAATGAAATTTGCTAAAAAAGCCATTGAATATGAAGTGAAACGCCAAATTAATATCTTAGAAAATGGGGGCTCTATCGAAGTACAAACTTTAAATTTCAATCCCGAAACGGGCGTCACCACTCCCCTACGTAATAAGGAAGAAGCTAAAGATTATCGATATTTTCCTGAGCCAGATTTACCGCCTGTCGTACTGACAGATGAATATGTGCAGGAAATAAAATCAAAATTAGTTCAATTGCCACGGGCGGTTTACTTGGAATTGAAAGATAAATATAAACTTTCTGAATACGATGCAAATTTGCTTTCTCAAGAGCGTACTACGGCAGATTATTTTAAAAATTTAGTGGGAAATTTGGATGCAAAACCTATTTCAAATCTGATTATCAATAAAATTTTGCCATTTTGTAAGGAAAAAGGGATCTCTATTGATGATTTTCCTGTTTCAAATGACTCTCTTCGTGATTTCGTTCATTTGATTCTCGATGATAAAGTAAGTAACTCAATGGCGTATCAACGGCTTTTCCCCAAATTGTTATCTCATCCAAATGAAAATCCTTTAGATTTAGCTGAAAAACTAGATTTGATTCAATCCAATGATTCTGGAAATTATGATGCCTTGATTATGAAAGTGATAAATGATAATCCAGATAAGGTGAAGGCGTATCAAAATGGAAAAAAAGGTTTGATTGGCTTTTTTATGGGTCAAATTATGAGGGCTTCTGGGGGTAAGGTTAATCCCAAGGTGGTACAGGGTTTATTGGAGGAAATTTTGAATTGAGAATTAAATTACAAATAGCATTTTTTCATTTAAGATTTTTTTGGAGATAACATTACTTAGCTGGATACATCTCAATTATGATATTTCTTTTTGAATATTATGAATCCATGGAATCCATGACAAAATGTGGAATCGGATAGTGCCGCAGCTACGCTGCTATTTTTCTATTCATTGCCCGTTGGGC
>CAZOHX010000388.1:0-3696 GCA_964579315.1 uncultured Saprospiraceae bacterium | reverse complement strand
AATGAAATTTTTCAGCCTGCTAATATTCAAAAATATTATCTAGGAGCGAGTGGTCGAAATGATAAGTTTGGCTATTATTTAAGTGGGACAATTTTTGATGAAGGGGGAACTTATCGTGGAACTGGATTCCAGAAAATCAATCTACGTGCCAGTACAGATGTTCAAGTATCTAAGCGAATGAAGATCACCAATAATATCAATATCAGCTCATCACAAGGTAACTCTTATGATTATTTGGATTTGTACTATTCTTATTTGAGTATCCCATGGGACAATGGGTACAATAGCGATGGCTCTCCAAAATATGTAGATTCCAAAAATCATGATTGGTGGTCTAGAGATCATATCAATCCAATTCATAGTATCGACAATTCTGACTATAGTTATAAAGGCATGGATTTGAATTATGACTTGATGATGAATTATAAAATTTTTGACTGGTTGAGTTTTTCATCTTCTAATAGATTGAGTTTGAATACTACTAAGAATCACAGGTTCGTTTCCTTGAATGCGGCAGGAACACATCATGGGAAAGGATATATTGCTGAAAGCCAAAATCATTGGTATGGAGGAATTAGTACCAATTTGTTGAGATTTGACAAATCTTTTGGTAGTCATTCTATAGATGGATTGATAGGGGGCGAATTTGAAAGAGGACAAGGTGGGTTTCTTTCTGCACAAGGGAAAAATTTACCTGATGGATTTGATGTTTTGTCAACAGCTTCAGCGGAAAAGCAAATTGGCGGATTTACTACAGAAGAAATTATGAGATCCTTTATTTCTCAAGTAAATTATAATTTTGATCACACTTATTTCTTGACAGCCTCATATAGAATTGATGCAAGTTCAAATTTTGCTCCAAATAATAGAGTAGCACATTTTCCAAGTGTATCTGCTTCATGGTTGATGGATAAGTTGCCTTTTGTAGAGCATTCGTCTACTTTAAATCGTTTGAAATTAAGAGCTAGTTTTGGGGTGACCGCAGATTCTGATATTGGAGCTGGTAGATATTTAGGACTTTATGCTTTGAATACCCAATATAATGGAAATCCAGCAGCTACACCAAAACAATTGGCAAACCCAGACTTGACATGGGAAAAAACTAATCAAATGAATTTAGGTATAGATTTGGGGTTGTTCAAGAATAATCGAGTAGATATTGCAATTGATTTGTATAATAATGTCACCAACGATTTAATTGTTAAAGTAGCACAGCCTCTTTCTCAAGGTTTTGAAGATCGATGGGAAAATGCAGGTTCTGTCACCAATAAAGGAATCGAGTTGGCATTGTCCACAACCAATATTCAAAGAAAAAATTTCTCATGGACAACGGATTTTAATTTCTCAAAAAATATTAATAATCTTTCGGGTATAGGCAATCCTATTTATACAACTGTAGGTGGAATTACTCAAATTTATAGAGATGATATAGAAATTTATACTTTTCTTTTGCCAAAATGGTTAGGAGTGGATCCAGATACAGGCGGTCCTCTTTGGGAGAAAATCGAAAAAGATGATCATGGAAATATTACCAGTCGTACACCAACCAGCAATTATTCTGAAGCAGAATCCCAAGAAGTGGGACATGCTTTACCTAAATTTTCAGGAGGATTGGGTACTACTTTACAATTTATGGGTTTTAGCCTTTTTGCCAACTTTGCATATCAATATGGAAATGATATATACAATGCGACAAGAATTTTTATGGATAATGATGGTCATGAACCCTATTACAATAATTTATTACCTAAATCTGATTGGTCAAGATGGGAAAAACCAGGAGACATAGCAACTCACCCTAGTTTTCAGAATAATGCCTTGTCAAAAGAGCCGTCTTCTAGGTATCTTGAAGATGGTAGTTTTATAAAATTGAGAACTGTAAATTTGAATTATAAATTACCTTTGGGATGGATTCAAAAATTGCATGTGCAATCTGCAACCATTGGAGTAAGTGCCGATAATATCTATACTTTGACCAATTTTTGGGGACAAGATCCCGAAGTTACTTTAAATCAGTTGGCGTGGTCAATGCCAGGTGTATCGGATTTTAAATATCCAAATAATAAACGATTTATGGTCAATTTGAATTTGAAATTTTAAATATTTCAGATGTAAGTTTATCTTTAAATTTAAAATGATAGTAATGAAAAATTTAGTCAAAATCTTATTTCTTTTTATTTTGGGAATTTATACCCAATCTTGTAGCGATTTAGATATTGTGCCGAGTAATCAATTGACTACGGGGTCAATTTCAAAATCATCAGATGGGATTTATAATGTGACAAATGGAAATTATGCACTCATAAAAGATGGTGCGGAGTTCAATGGTTTTGTAGATGACAATAATGCTTATTTGCGACAATATTTTCAGATGACCGATTTTGCTGCGGATGATATAGTTTGTGGTCAAAAAACAGAAGATCCCTTATATTATAGCTTCACATATACCCATTCGCCCAATCAATCTAATTCTAGGTTTTTTTGGTATATTTCATACAAGATTATAAATGGGGCTAATACTGTTATTCAGTTTTTTGAAGATAAGGGGAATTTGGCTGATGAAGAAAAACAATTGCTAGGAGAATCCTATTTTTTAAGAGCCTTTTGTCATTTTAATTTGGTTCGTTTTTATGCTAAACCTTATAATTTGGGAGATCCTAATTCAAATTTGGGGGTTATTTTGAGAAGATCTGCTTCTGAACCCTTAGAAAAAGCGCGAGCAACTGTGCAAGAAACCTATGCTGCGGTAATTGAGGACGCAATGAAATCAGCAGGTTTGATGAACAAGCCAAGGGGCGTAGCATTTGCATCAAAAGAAGCGGCATTTGCTCTATTGTCAAGAGTGTATTTGAATATGGGCAAGGATGATGAATGTATAAATTATGCCGATAAAGTGATTGATTCGGGGCGTTTTGCTTTAGAAACTAGCGAAACATACCCTACATATTTCCCAAACGCACTTGCAAGGGGAGAAACGATTTGGGCAATCGCTCACGAAGCGGTAGATAATCGTGGAAAATTTGGATCTATTGCATCCATGATTTTTAGTGATGGAAATTCAGGGTGGGGTGAAGAGTTTGCTACAAAAGGCTATAGAGATTTACTCGCTAAAAATCCAAAAGATGTTAGAGCATCGTATATTTATCCAGTTTATAAGGAGGGTAGTACTACAGAAATAGCTACCAAAAATGGAATTGAAAAGTACTTTATTACCAAATTTAGTTTTCAAGACGGTGATCCCAATTTGAGCTCTCCTGTTATTTTTAGATTGGCAGAAATGTATCTCAACAAAGCAGAAGCATATGCACATAAATCAGATATGACCAATGCCCTTGCCAATGTCAATGAAATTAGAAAAAATAGGGGATTAGAAGATGATTTAATATCCAATTTGCCGAGTGGTAAGTCTCTATTAGATGTAGTATTGGATGAAAGACGACTAGAACTAGCGTTTGAGGGTCATCGGTTTTATGATTTGATTAGAAATGAAAGAGCTATAGATAGAACTTATTGGGGATATCATATTTTAGGATTGACCATTGGAGATATTGACCATTCAAACCCTCCAACAGGATATGACAACTTGGTCATGCACTGGGATGACCCTCGAAATTTATATTTTATACCTATTGACGAAATTATTGCAAATTCACTTTGTGAACAAAATTAAATTTTTTTATTATTTTTTTAACCACA
>CAZOHX010000387.1:0-3700 GCA_964579315.1 uncultured Saprospiraceae bacterium | reverse complement strand
TGATTTACTCCATCGAGTGAATAAACAAGATTCCAGGGACCGACTCCACCAAAATCTACTGACAACTCTGTACTTGTCACTTCATCACACAACAAACCTTCACCAGATAAAAGTGCCGTAGGTGTACCAATCACCTTGATTTCAACCGTATCATAAGCCACATTTCCACAGTCATCAGAAACCATAAAATAATAATTATAAGCACCAGGCTGATTAGGAGGCATAAAATCTATTCGTTTTGTATCGGCTGAATAACCATTAGGTCCTGTCCATTGGAAAGTATAATCAGAAGGAGGAACATTTTTAATTCCGTAGGCAACTGCCCTAGTTCTAGCATCGGGAATGCCTCCTGTTACTGTTGGGTTTAAAGTCCACATGGTTGAAGAGCACATGGTCTTGTCCTCCAAAGGTTCAAGAATAAGAGTATCCACATCCACAATAAAAAACTCGTAATACGGCTTGTCGCATGAGCAGGGCACTTCTAATTCCAGTTGCACATCTTCAATATCTTCGTAAATTGTATCAGGAATTACATTAATTTCTTCAAACCAAATTCCAGGGTTTGTTACGGGAGGAATATCGATTTTATTATTAAAAGTCAATGTATAATCTCTATTTTTAGTTGCCGTTCCTGTTGCAGAAACACCAATTTTAATCCAATCAATATTATCAGGGTCAATATCATTTCTTACAAATTTTACAGTACCGTGATTATTCCCACAATCTTCATAAAGAAAATTACTACCAGTCTGATCAAAAACGACATCAATATCTACACCGCCCCCGGCAGTAAAACTATTACCTTGTAAAAATACACCAGAACCATATATCTTATCTGCACCATCTCCAACGACCATTTTTACATGATAAGTTTCACACTCTTGTAAACCTTCATATTTTGCAGTAAGAATTGTTGTAAATCCATCAAATTGAATATCCAATGGAGCAACTGGATTAATAATTATACCTGCACAATCTCTCGTATTTGTACTATTCGTATTGTTATCTCTATAGAATTGAGAATTTCTTACATGATTTACATTCTTAATTGAAACAGGCTGTCCAGTGGTAGGTAAAGTAGCGATATTAATTCCACCATTTCTAAAAGGTCCATTTATACCTGGACCACTAAGAAAAAAGCCAAAAGCATCTGTATATGGAGAATTGATCCAATCACAATACTCTTCTGAAGCAAAAATATACTTAAACTCCATAGTTTTACCAGCAGGTATAAAATCAAATTCAATAAGACCAATATCACTATAACTATTACTATTTGCCAAACTCAAATCGGGATCCCGCTCACTTGGAGAAACAGGTCCACCAGCACCAGTAGTTGTATTTCCTCCAGTCAATTGATCAGAAGGTGAATTGAATAAAAATATTCCATTTTTCATTCCCAAACTACCAGCTCCTCCAGTAAAGCTACCGACTGGTCCTTTAAACTTAATGGAAGACTCAATAACTTCAAAACAACTATTAGCCAATAATATATCTTTTACTAAGTGTACCACATCATTTCCAGGATCCGTATTGGGTTTAAATTTCAGTTGCCCTCTTAAACTTGATGCACAATCATGACAATACACAGATATAGAAACTTCTTTATCAAAATCCTGAAATTTTCTTTCTCTTTGTAAGAAAAAGCGTTCACAACTACTTGTAGCAACAAAAGTAGATTTATCTATCCCATTCTGCAATAAAGAAAAATGAATTGCTTCTTGTCTTATGGATTGAGAAATAGTTGTAAAATATTTTTTCCCAATTTGTAATCCACAAATTTCAATTTCTTGGACATCATTATCCATATAAAATTCATAGTCAATTGCATCATTATTTAATCGAATCACTTCTAAATTATCTTGTGCAGAAAGACTATTCAAATTAAAGAGTAAAAATAAAATAAAGCCCATTCCTCTAAAAAAAAGAATAAATTGTTTTGTGTAAAATTTATGTTTCATACTTGTACCGTTAATATTGATTAGGAAAATTGAAAAGACTACTTTATAAATAAAGTAGTCTTTTCTAATATTTTTCATTCGTGTTAAAAAAAGATACTACTTACTCAGTATTAACTTTCTTGTTATCAGTTCTCTTCCATACATCATTTTCAAGATATAGACAGAAGATGCTTGATTTGTAAAATCAATAATATATTGATTATTGTGACTACCATTTGAAATAATATGATTCACTTTTCTACCCGTTATATCAAAAATTTGAATTTCAAATGTTTCTTTTATTGGTCGCTTGAAATTTAAGATAAACACATCATTAGATGGATTTGGATAAATTTCTAAGCCAAGTTCTGTAGCTAGATCTTCATTAGAAACCATCTTAGTTACCGTATAATCAAAGACATATTCACAACCATTCTTATCAGTAATTGATACGGTATAAACACCAGCATTAAGACCACTAATTTCAGATGTTGTAGCTCCCGTACTCCAAACATAACTATATGGAGTTGTTCCACCGACAGGATCTAAAACAATAGCTCCCTGATCATCCGAAGCAGTTGACTCTGAAATCACTTCATTTGCCACTAAATCTTCAGGTGTAGTAATCAAAATATTGTTGGGTCTTTGACATCCATTTGCATCTGTTGTAGTCACTTGATAAGTACCACCAGCTAATCCTTCAATCTTCTTAGTAGTTTCATCTGTACTCCATTTATAAGTATAAGGAGCAATTCCCCCTTGAGTTGCCAAAATTTCAATACTACCATTTTCATCTCCTGGACAATCATTATTGGCTGTTTTTACGAGTGTTTCTATTGCTGTTGGGCTAGTAACCGTAACTGTTGCAGTTGTTGTAGTACCCGTTGCATCTGTAATTACCACAGAATAATCTCCTGCTTCTAGTCCTGTAATTGTTTTTGTAGTTTCACCATTTGACCACAAATAAGTAAAAGGCTCAACCCCTTGAGTTACTTCAACAGAAGCTTCTCCATCTTTCTCACCAAAACAAGAAAGATTGCTACTTGAAACAGACACTAAAACAACACCTGGCTCTGATATTTCAAAAGTTTCTGATGTTTCACAACCATTTGCATCTGTAACTACAACCGTGTAAGATCCAACGGACAAACCAGACAAATCTGGAGATTCTTCTCCACCATCCCACATATAAGTATAAGGACTAGTTCCACCACTAACATGTGTAAGTATAGCCCCATCCGTATTTCCATTTGTAGAAACATGATTTAAATCAGCCGTAATAGACAAAGCCTCGGGCTCTAAAATGGACACATCAGCGTCCATTTCACAACCATTTTGATCAGTAACCACTACACTATAATCTCCACCTGATTGATTTTCAATAGAAGTACCTGTTTCATCATTACTCCAACTATAATTATAAGGAGCTGTTCCACCAGTTACGACTGCCGTTGCACTACCATTACCATCTCCATTACACAATATATCAGATGTTTCAAAAGAAATAGCAACAGCATCAGGTTGTGTAATTACAACATTTGTAATAAAAGGACAACCATTTGCATCTGTTACAGATACGGTATATTCCCCTGTCTCTAAACCTGAAATTTCATTGGTAGTTTCATCTGTATTCCAATGATAAGTCAATGGTTCAACACCACCAGTAATAGAAACCTTTGCGGATCCATCAGATAAACCATTACAAGATACATTTGAAGCATCAATTGCTCCACTAAGTGCACAATCTACACCAGAAACAA
>CAZOHX010000386.1:0-3705 GCA_964579315.1 uncultured Saprospiraceae bacterium | reverse complement strand
TAATTTCTTGAGATATTTCATATGACTGTAAGTAATCAGAATATCATAGTTTTAGAGACAAAAGAGTCTAAAAAATGACCATTTTTTATTTTTTTTTATTTTTTTTTCAAAAATCCGTGCATTATTCAAAAAATAGAATTATATTTGCAGAGTGTTTTAAAAGACACAATCTAAAATTAACTACTACTACAAATTACAAATTTTTATTGTGTTTCAGTGAATTTTCATTGAAATAGTCCTGTGACTACCAAACTTAATTTTCTATTTTTGATTTCAACCAAAGAAGATTATGTTTAGGTATTTTGCGTTTTTTTTACTACTTCTTTCCACTTTTTCAATTTCTGCCCAATCTCAGGATTTAGCTGATTATTACGTTGCAGGGATAGGATTTTACAATCTCGAGAATTTGTTTGACACAAAGGACGATGCAGATGTAAAAGATGAAGAATTTACGCCAAATGGAGAGCGTGCTTGGGATGCTTCATCTTATAATGAAAAAATATCAAATTTAGCTACGGTAATATATGGTTTAGGAACGGAGCAAACGCCAGATGGTTTGGCTTGTTTAGGTGTTTCTGAAATTGAAAACAAAAAAGTCTTAGAAGATTTAGTGGCTCAACCACAATTGGCTACAAGAAATTATGAAATCATTCATTATGATTCTCCTGATAAAAGGGGGATTGATGTAGCTTTCTTATATCAACCTGATTATTTTACTCCGACCAGTTCAAAGTCTATTCCTGTAAATTTGGATGGTAGATCTACAAGAGATGTACTATTGGTTTCAGGTGATTTTGATGGTGAGCCTATGCACTTTATTGTTAATCATTGGCCGTCAAGACGTGGTGGAGAGAATGTTTCTGGGCATAAAAGAGTAAAAGCAGCATTGGTTTGCAAAGGAATTATAGATTCTTTGACAGCAATTGACCCAAATGCTAAAGTGGTTATCATGGGTGATTTGAATGATGGTCCAAAAAATGAAAGTATTAAAAATCATTTAGGTGCAAAAGGGAAAAAACAAGATGTACGTAAGGGAGACCTGTACAATCCTATGTTTATGTATTATAT
The DNA here is from genome assembly GCA_964579315.1 of uncultured Saprospiraceae bacterium. Lineage (GTDB taxonomy): Bacteria > Bacteroidota > Bacteroidia > Chitinophagales > Saprospiraceae > CAMZLN01. Next base: position 2,637 of record CAZOHX010000386.1, on the reverse strand, counting down.
GACAGGGGTGGGTTCTTTGGCTCATCGTGATTCTTGGAATATTTTTGATCAAATTATTCTTTCATCTGGGTTAGTATATGGAAGACCAGATGGTTATAAGTATTACAAGACACGAATTGAGAATCGTACTCAGTTAGTTCAGAAGTTAGGAAGATATAGAGGTTATCCAAAACGTACTTTCGCAGGCAGTAATTACCAAGGTGGATTTAGTGATCACTTTCCTGTTTACGTTTATATTGTAAAACCTGTTAAATAATATTTATCGACTTTACCCCCGAATCACACAAAACAAAACTTAAAACCTACTAACTAAAAGGAATGGCTTAATTGCTATTCCTTTTTTTGATTGCGACAAAAAACAGTACATGGGCAACAGCACTTCAATGGGGCATGACCATTGCAAAATTTTTCTCATTTGAGTAGAGTATTTCCTTTCAAAATGCTAAATCTCCTAGATTTAGTATGTCTATTTTTGCCCACATTTTGCAAAGTACTCCTAAAATATCACCAAACTTATTATACCATGTATTAAAGATTACTTACCTTTGTCGCATAAATGGATAGTTTATGAAAAGCAGTAATGATACAATGCCGTTGGATTTTTCCAACACAGAAATAGCCTTTGCACATCTTTCTGATGATGAACTGAAAAAGGTTTCATGGTTATTTTACACTATGAATAAACAATGGTTAGTTGATATTGGAGCTAAAATAGGTTTGAAAGCCATTAAAATGAATCTTCCTTTTGTTGAGAGTATTATAAAATCAACCATTTTTGATCAATTTTGTGGGGGAACTACTTTATTAAATACAGAGCCAACGATTAATTTATTGGCAAAATCAGGGGTTCATACTGTTTTAGATTATGGTGCAGAAGGAAAAGAAGATGAACAGGCGTTTAATAAAACCATGAATGAAAATCGAAGAGCTATTGATTTTGCAAGTACCAACGAGCATGTGCCTATCATGAGTACCAAAATATCGGGCTTGACTTCAAATGCTTTATTGAAAAAAGTGCAAATTAGAAAAGCAATCACATGGGATGACTTAAAAGCATATAGAATCTTGTTGAAACGTATTGATTCTATTTGTCATCGTGCTGCAGAGAAAGGAATGTCCGTTTTTATTGATGCAGAAGAAACTTGGATTCAAAATACAATTGACCATCTTGTAAATATTATGATGGCAAGATATAATAAAACAAAAGTGGTGGTTTACAACACATTTCAAATGTATCGCAAAGATAGTCTTCAAAATCTGGTAGATTCTTATAATTTAGCCAAGAAAAAGGGCTATTTATTGGGTGCAAAACTTGTTCGTGGGGCATATATGGAAAAGGAAAGAGAAAGAGCAGCCGAACAGGGATATCCATCTCCAATTCACAATACAAAGGATGCTACTGATGACTCTTATAATATGGGGATTCGTTTTTGTTTAGATAATATGGATGTCATTGCAAGCTCCGCTTCTACACATAACGCAGAAAGCAATCTATTGCTTGCAAACTTAGTCGCAGAAAAAGGAATCGACAAGAAAGATGAACGAATTCATTTTTGTCAATTATATGGTATGAGTGATGCTATCACTTTTAATTTGGCAAAATCTGGTTATCGTGTCGGAAAATATGTGCCTTATGGGGCGGTTTCTGATGTGATTCCTTATTTGATACGCCGTGCAGAAGAAAATTCTTCCATTAAAGGAGATATGAGTAGGGAGTACGCAATGGTGATGAAAGAATTAAAACGAAGAAAATTGGATTAGAATTTTATATCAATCGACAATAATGAAGCAAGCAATTTTAATGTGGGTAATGTTACTTCTTTTCACAAGTTGTGAAGATAAGGTCTATATCAAGCATATTGAAGAACATAGAAAAGAATATCTAGCTGATTTTCTTGAGACAAATGGGCGTTCACCACTTAATTCAGAAACGGTGAAATTTGTCCAGTTTTATAAACCCAATAAATCTTATTTAGTTAAAGCTACTGTTCAAATTATTGAAAATGCTCCTGTTTTTAAAATGGCAACTTATTCTGGTAAGCAATTGGATTATCAAAAATATTGTAGTGCAAAATTTAAATTGGATGGTAAAAATTTGAGCTTGTTCCTTTATAAAAATCTGCGTTTTCAGAATCATCCAAAATATAAAAACATGTTGTTTTTACCCTTCAAGGATGACACCAATGATGAAACAACCTATGGGGGTGGGAGATATTTGGATTTTGAGATTTCAGATATAAAGGATGGTGTTTTGATGATAGATTTTAATAAAGCATACAATCCTTATTGTGCGTATTCTGATAATTGGTCTTGTCCTATTCCTCCCAGTGAAAATCATTTACCTATAAAAATAGAAGCTGGTGAGAAAGCTTTTCCTCATTGATTTTTAAGTATTTTTTCTAAATCATCAGGCGTATCGATACCCTGTGTTTCTATTTCTGTGATGCCCACTCCGATTGAATATCCATTTTCCAACCATCGGAGCTGTTCTAATGATTCGGCTAATTCCAATGGAGATTGAGTTAATTTTGAAATATTTTTCAAGCTTTGTAAACGATAGCCATAAAGCCCAATGTGTTTGTAATAGGTATGATGATTTAACCATTGCTCTTCATCAAAATTTCTAAAATAAGGTAT
>CAZOHX010000385.1:0-3713 GCA_964579315.1 uncultured Saprospiraceae bacterium | reverse complement strand
TAGGCGGGGCAGGTTATGTTGTGGAATATCTGTGAAGACCGCATCAAGCATCATTCTTTTTAAAAAACTCTGAAAAATAGGCTAAGTTGATAAAAATAAATTGAGTGCGTGACAAAATGTGGGAAGCAATTGCATTTAGTAGAAAATATATCAAAAAGATATATGTAAAAATATGTGTCCACCTACTTAAGGGTGGGTGATATAAAATTATCACCCAATTCTAATACTTATCATCTCAATAAAAACTACTTTCGCAGAAAAAATAAATCTTGAAGAAAATAATAATAAGAAAAGGAAAGGAAATCATCATCAAAAGAAAACATCCTTGGATATTTTCAGGTGCCATTTATCAAAAACCTGATGATTTGGTAGATGGAGATTTAGTTGAAGTAGTAGATTTTAAAGATCAATGGCTCGCAATGGGACATTATAATAATGGGTCTATCGCTGTCCGTGTTATATCTTTTGTACAAGAAGATGCTACTAAATTGGCTTTTTGGATAAAAAAAATCAAGAATGCCTACGAGATGCGATTAAATTTGGGCGTTTTTAATAAAAATACCAATGCTTATCGCTTGATTCATGCGGAAGGGGATGGTTTACCAGGATTGATTGTCGATATTTATGGTGGAAACGCCGTGATTCAATGTCATTCTATTGGTATGTATTTACAAAGAGATTTGATTTCAAAAGCCATTCAAAAAGTATTGGGAAAAGAATTGAAAAGTATTTATAATAAAAGTAAAAATGTTCTCCCAAGAGATATGGCTAATGATTTATCTGATGGTTATCTTTTTGGAAAAGGGGAATCTGTGATTATAAATGAAAATAATAATCGTTTTATAATAGATTGGGAAGGGGGACAAAAAACAGGATTTTTCCTTGATCAACGAGAAAATCGTCAACTTTTAGCCCATTATTCACAAGGAAAAACAGTTTTAAACGCATTTTGCTACACAGGTGGATTTTCAATTTACGCCTTAAATGCTGGGGCAAAAGCAGTTACTTCTATTGATATTTCAGAGACTGCGATGCAATTGGTAGATGAAAATGTAGGATTAAATAAACAAAAGGATCATCACATATCTATTACCGCCAACGTAATGGAATATCTCAAAACTAGTGAAGAAAATTATGATATTGTAGTCGTGGATCCTCCCGCTTTCGCAAAAACACGTCGTAAAAGTCACAATGCGGTACAAGCCTACAAGCGTCTAAATAAAATGGCTATGCAAAAAGTCAAATCTGGTGGTATGTTGTTTACTTTTTCGTGTTCACAAGTTATTTCACGAGAATTGTTTTATCATACTATCGTCTCTGCTGCTATGGAATCTAATCGAACAGTACGTGTTGTTCATCATTTATCTCAAGGCCCCGATCATCCTGTGAGTGCGTTTCATCCTGAAGGCAGTTATTTAAAGGGGTTGGTTTTGGTGGTGGATTAGTTTTATCAGTTATCAGTTATTTGCCATTTTGTCCGTCCTAAAATATCAAACATGACAAAAAAACGCATTAAAAAACATCAAAATGTACATTTTGTCAGAAATTGGCACGAAAAATCGGTTGGCATATCTATTGATGAATAGATAATTGTAAAACGATATATAATTAATTTAAAAACAAAAATCAAAATAAATAATATGGGTAAAATTATTGGAATTGACTTAGGAACTACCAATTCTTGTGTTGCCGTAATGGAAGGAAAAGACGCAGTAGTAATTCCTAATGAAGAAGGAAAAAGAACAACTCCTTCAATCGTTGCTTTTTTGGATGGTGGCGAACGTAAAATTGGTGATCCTGCAAAAAGACAGGCTATTACAAATCCAACAAGAACAATCGCTTCTATCAAACGATTTTTAGGAAGTAGATATTCTGAAGTAGCAAAGGAAGCTAAAGAAATGGCTTACAAAGTAGTTAAAGGTGATAATGACGCCGTTCGTGTAGATATTGATGGGCGTTTGTATTCTCCTCAAGAAATTTCTGCTATGGTACTTCAAAAAATGAAGAAAACTGCCGAAGATTTTTTGGGACAGGAAGTTACAGAAGCGGTAATTACTGTACCTGCTTACTTTAATGATTCACAAAGACAAGCAACCAAAGAAGCAGGTAAAATCGCAGGTTTGGATGTGAAGCGTATCATCAATGAGCCTACAGCTGCGGCTTTGGCGTATGGTATGGATAAGAAACACAAGGATATGACCATCGCCGTTTATGATTTAGGAGGTGGTACATTTGATATCTCAATCTTAGAATTGGGTGATGGCGTTTTTGAAGTGAAATCAACCAATGGAGATACGCATTTAGGTGGAGATGACTTTGATAAAGTGATTATCAATTTCTTAGCGGATCACTTTAAAGGTCAAGAAAATATTGATCTTAGAAAAGATCCAATGGCTTTGCAACGTTTGAAAGAAGCTGCGGAAAAAGCTAAAATTGAGTTGTCAACAGCTACAGAAACTGAAATTAACTTGCCATATATCACAGCAGTTGATGGAGTGCCAAAGCACTTGGTTGTGAAATTGTCAAGATCTAAATTTGAATCTATGGCGGATAGTTTGATTAAAAGATCCATCAAACCATGTGTTGCAGCATTGAAAGATGCGGGTATCTCAAAATCTGACATAGATGAAGTAATTTTAGTAGGTGGATCTACTCGTATTCCTAAAATAGTGGAAGAAGTAGAAGCATTTTTTGGTAAGAAACCTAATAAAAGTGTGAATCCTGATGAAGTAGTTGCTTTAGGTGCAGCAATTCAAGGGGGAGTATTAAGTGGTGATGTGAAAGATGTAATTCTTTTAGATGTAACACCTTTATCTTTAGGAATTGAGACTTTTGGTGGTGTATTCACTAAGTTGATTGAAGCGAATTCTACCATACCTACAAAAAAATCACAAATATTCTCAACAGCAGCAGATAATCAACCTTCTGTGGACATCAATGTACTACAAGGGGAGCGTCCAATGGCGAATGACAATAGAAGTTTAGGAAGATTTCACTTGCAAGATATTCCACCAGCTCAAAGAGGAGTGCCACAAATTGAAGTGACATTTGATATTGATGCAAACGGTATTTTGAGTGTGTCTGCGAAAGATAAGGCTACAGGAAAAGAGCAATCTATCCGAATTGAAGCTTCAACAGGTCTTTCTGACGAAGAAATCGCAAGAATGAAGGCAGAAGCAGAAGAAAATGCAGAAGCTGATGCTAAAAAACGGGAGAAAGTTGATAAAATGAATGCTGCGGATGGTTTGATTCTTCAAACTGAAAAGCAGATGAAGGAGCATGGAGATAAAATCCCCGCAGAGAAGAAAACGGCTATCGAAACGGCATTGAGTGACTTGAAAGATGCTCATAAAGCAGAAGATTTAGATAAATTGACTGCGGCAACTGATGCATTGAATACGGCATGGCAAGCAGCAAGCGAAGACATGTACAAGCAAGATCCAAATGCTGGAGCAGGAGCTGAAACGGCTCAAGGAGGAGATGATACAAATAGCGATTCTACGGAAGATGTTACGGATGTGGAATATGAGGAAGTGGATGAGAAGTAATATTTAACTTTTCAAAAGTTTAAAAAGCCCTACATGATTTTTCATGTAGGGCTTTTCGTTTACTAAACTTTAAAAGTTTAGTAAACGTAAAACGTAAAGTTTAACAAATGTAACAATACAACAAGTCGTAATAAGGTGATAATCAAACTAATCCAAATCCAGAAA
>CAZOHX010000384.1:0-3764 GCA_964579315.1 uncultured Saprospiraceae bacterium | reverse complement strand
CATGACATTTCAAATGAGTGCACAAAATAATTCAATTCTAAACAATGAAAAAATGAATTTCAAACAATTTTACAACAAGACAAAAGTAGAGTATTATGAAATAGGTGACGCAACCATAGCGGTTCGAACATTTGGAGAAGGCAGACCTTTGATTTTGATTCATGGCTTTATCGTACATGGATACACATGGAGAAAAATGCTTCCAGAATTAGCACATCATTTCAAGTGTATTGTAGTTGATTTACCAGGTTTCGGAAGTAGTAAATGGACTACGAAAACAGATTTTACTTTTACTGCTCAAGCTAAGAGACTAGAACAGCTATTTCAACAATTAGGATTAGAATCTTATGATATTCTCGCACATGATACAGGTGCATCTATCGCTAGAATGATTGCAATTCAAAAACCAAATAATGTTAATAAACTGGTTTTAATCAATACAGAAATCCCTAATCATAGACCACCATATATCCCTATGCATCAATTTTTAGCCAAATTACCTGGAGCAAATTTCATGTTTCGATCTTTACTGAAAATGGGGTTTGTCGTTCGCTCTCCCTTACTTTTGAAGCAATTTTATTACGATAAATCACTTTTGAAAAAGCCAGAAAATTTGGACGAATATCTTATCCCATTAAAAACTTCTAAGCAAAACATGTTTGGGATGCTAAAATATCTAAGGGGCATAGAATGGGATGTAGTGGATAGTTTCAAGCAAAAACATGCTAAAATAAAAGCAAAGACACTTTTAATATGGGGTGAAAATGATAAGACATTCCCAATAAAATTGGCAAGGGAAATGACAAAACAATTTAATCCACCCTGTGAATTGATTGCGATTCCGAAAGCATCGTTGATGCCACAGGAAGAGCGACCAAATGAAATCTTAAAAGAGATTATCCCTTTCTTAAAAGAGATATCCCACTCCTAAAATAAAAGAATCACTGATTGAAAGCACTAACGATTGTCTTGTACTATCTACACTGCCACCTGTACTATTAATATTCCGATCCGTTCTTTCGACACGATATTGACTTTTAAATTGTCCACGAATAATAGATTTCAGATGAATTACGAAATGTTGATTGATTCGAAATTTATTATCAATGGAAAAATTTCCCATGATCACACCTTTTTTAGTATTGGCTATTTGCTTAGATTGGATTTCATAGTCAATAAGTTCAAGATGTTTGGTGAAAGTGAAATTATTGTATAGATACGAAATTCCGAAACCCTAAGATTCAAATAAGTAGCTGGCTCAATTTAAAACATACTTGTCAATTTTTCGGTAGCACGGACATTTTCCTTATATTATCTTTACAAAATGAATCGCTAGATCCATGACTGATTTTTTCATTAGAATAGTATAAAAATTACAATTTTAATCCTTTATTTGTATGATAATGACAAGAAAAATGACTTTTGAAGAAAAATATGCTGTATTGGGTACAAAAAACACACAATACGACGGCATTTATTATACTGGTGTAAAAACAACAGGTATTTTTTGCAGACCATCGTGTCGTGCAAGAACTCCGTTGTCTAAAAATGTGATATTTTATGATACCGTTGCAGAAGCCATGAACAATGGATTGCGACCTTGTAAAATCTGTAAACCTTTGGAGGAAATTGGGACGACACCCGATTTTGTAAAAAAAGTAATTGCAAAATTACAAGCAGCTCCACATATCAAAATAAGCGATGATGACTTGATTGAAATGGACATTCAGCCTCACACCATGCGGCGTTGGTTTAAACAAAATTACCATCTGACTTTCCACGGATTTCAACGTATGTTGAGAATGAACTATGCTTTTGAAAATATCAAAAAAGGTAAATCTATTACACATACCGCCTTTGAAAGTGGCTTTGAATCTTTGAGTGGATTCAATGAAAGTTATCGTGCTATATTTGGGACATCTGCCAGTCAATCTAAATATGAGCATGTGATAAATGTAGTTCGATTTAGTTCCCCAATCGGTAGTATGATAGCATGTGCCACAGATCATGGGATATGTTTTTTAGGATTTGTAGGGCAAAAACACATTGAAAAACATTTTCAAAATCTTCAAAAGGAAATGAAAGCTATTATTCTACCTGGTGAAAATACGCATTTGCTGCAAGTTCAAAAGGAATTGTCGGAATATTATGCTGGTAAACGCAAATCATTTGACGTTGCCCTGGATATATGGGGCACAGATTTTAGAAAGCAGGTTTGGAAGGCATTGATGGATATACCTTATGGGAAAACGGCAAGTTACAAAGAACAAGCAATTGCGATTCATAAATTAAAGGCAATAAGGGCGGTAGCTTCTGCCAATGGTGCTAATAAAATAAGTATTATTATTCCTTGTCATCGAGTAATTGGTTCGGATGGGAGCTTGACTGGATATGCGGGTGGAGTGGAGAAGAAACGATGGTTATTGGAAATGGAAGCGAGTTTTTCTGATTTTAATATTTAAAAAATGAAATTTAAAACCCATATTCCTATTCCCGAAAATTTCTCGTTTTCTGAAATCTTATCATTTTTGGATCGTGGTTATGATGACTGCTTATACCATTTAACTCAGAATTCAGTGACCCGATTAGTACAATTTGATACAGGGTATGGATTGATTTCTATATCGAAGAATATGGATGATTTAATAGTTGAAATTCATAAAAAACAAGTATCCGACCAAGATGTAGTGTATGCAAAATCCTATGTTCAAGACTGGTTTGATCTAAAAAATGATATTGAACCTTTTTATCAATTATTGAAAAAGCATCCAGCCCTATCGGAATTTCCAAATCGTTTTGCAGGAGCAAGATTAGTAGGAATTCCAGATTTATTTGAAGCCTTGTGTTGGGCTATTATTGGGCAACAAATTAACCTACCTTTTGCATATCAGGTAAAACGAAATTTGGTGGAAAGATATGGATATTCCGAAGTATATCATCAACAAAAATATTATCTTTTTCCTACACCAGATGTTCTTATAGAAGCAGATGATACAGTTTTATCTAAACTCAAATTTTCAAGACAAAAGATAAAATACATTAAAAATGTGAGTCAATCTTTTTTAGAGCATAAAGTTAGTAAAGCTATCCTTTTGAATTGTGAAAACAGACAAGAACAAATGGATAAGCTCATCGAAATAAAAGGCATTGGGATTTGGTCAGCCAATTACGCCATGATGAAATCTATCCGTGATCCATCTTGTATTACGTATGGTGATGCAGGTTTGAATCGAGCACTTTTTCAATTATTTGATACAGAAAAACGACCCAATAAAGCAATAGTGGATAAAATATTTAGTGATTTTGAAGGATGGGAATCTTATTTGAATTTTTATCTTTGGAAGAGTATTTAAACTGGTTGATTTTTTCAATCAGGATGCAAAAGTACAGATAGCAGTACTTCAATGGGGCGAGAGCACTTCAATGGGGGCATGACCCATTGCAAGGTACGACATTATGAATTGCACATGATTCTGATTTCAGTATAAACGTTTCATCAATAGGTTTAAAATGTTTGATTTGGCTATTCGCCCAATTTAATATTCAAAATCTCAATCCCTGCTCGTTTTAAAATATCCAAACCATCCGTTTTTTTATATTTTACATCAAAAACAACTCTCGTAATACCGGCTTGAATAATCAATTTTGAACATTCCATGCAAGGAGATGTCGTGACGTAGAGCGTAGCATCTTCACTACTATTATTGGATTTGGCGACTTTGGTAATGGCATTGGCTTCCGCATGTAACACATACGGTTTGGTG
>CAZOHX010000383.1:2210-3773 GCA_964579315.1 uncultured Saprospiraceae bacterium | reverse complement strand
CTAGTCTAGCGGGAATTAGCATTACTCCCAATCCTGCATCGGATATCTTTTATTGGAATATTTTAAACCCTGTTTATAATACGGGAAAAATTACACTTTACGATTTGTTGGGTCATGAAGTAATTTCGCTTCCTTTAAATCAAAACGAATCTCAGAGAGCAATAGATATTAGTCAATTATCTCCTGCCATTTATATTGTAGAATCTATTTTGGATGGGAAAAGATATAGCGGTAAATTGGTGGTAACGGATTAATAGATTAGTCTAATTAAAGACATTAATGTAAAATAACAAAACGAATTTTGTTAATAAAGTCATAAATAGTAATCAAATACTTGGAAATCCACATTTATTAATCTATTTTTACACTCGAATATTTCAATAACAAATTAAATATAATTAATTATGAAAAAATTATTTTTCCTTTTCGCATTTGTAGGTCTTTTTGGTTTTACTTCTGTAAATGCTCAATGCACACACGGTCAAGCTAAAGCTACAAAGACTGCTGCATTACAAAATAATGCTGCGGCAATGGCTGCTGCAAAATTTGCTGCAAATGACGAGACTATAGAATCTAGAACTTGCTCAAAATCAGGTCGAGTTTCTTACTACAAAAAATCTGTTGGTGAAGGTGGTGAAGTTAGCTATGCTCCTGTTAGTTTTGATATGGCTAAAAAAGCATTTGTAATGGCTGATGCTACTGCAAGTGCAGGATGTTCTAAAGGTGCAAAAGCTTGTTGTAAAGGTGGTGCAAAATCTTGTTCTAAAGGTGCAAAAGCTTGTTGCAAAGGTGGTGCAAAATCTTGTTCTAAAGGTGCAGGTGCTAGTTGTACACATAGTGGAAAAGCATGTACAGGTAAGTAGTAATCTTTCTTTTCCAATACATAATTTTTAAAAAAAAGGTGTTCAGATTCAATCTGAATACCTTTTTTTTGCCAACCAAAGACAGGAAACTAAGCTAATTTAACACATATCTTCAACTCAATCACAGTCAATATTATAGTTATTTTCATTCAACCACACAACACTCAACTAATCCGTCAACGAAGTTGGGGATGGTTCAACTGCTCCACTAAAATATACCCACATTTCATCACCCACTCAAATCAATTTCATAAGACTTTGGGAACACAAGATATTTTATGTAAATTTACACGCTCATTCATCAAAAGATAATCACCATTTTTGCTAACTTTTTATATGCTCTTTCAATTTACAGCTTTCGAATTGGTATCTCTTTCCATAGCCTATGGAATGCAAAATCTAGGAAATGGATTAGTGGAAGAAGAAATCTATTTTCTGAATTAGAAGCCGAAATAGGTCAACAAGATTATCCCATTTGGATGCATTGTGCATCCTTGGGAGAATTTGAACAAGGAAGACCATTAATTGAAAAAATAAAAAAAGAAAATCCAAGTCAAAAAATACTACTTACTTTCTTTTCACCATCTGGATATGAAATTCGCAAAAATTACGAGTATGCTGATTATATCTTTTATTTACCCTTGGACACCCAGCGAAATGCTAGGAAATTTCTGAAAATCGTAAAACCCAAAATGGTTAT
>CAZOHX010000383.1:0-2200 GCA_964579315.1 uncultured Saprospiraceae bacterium | reverse complement strand
TTTTTGTAAAATACGAATTTTGGTTAAATTTTCTAAATACTATTGCAGATCAAAAGATTCCTTTGTATTTAATCTCTGCTACTTTTCGAGAAAACCAAGTATTTTTTAAAGCCTATGGAAAATTGTTTTTGAAAACATTATCCCGATTTACACATATTTTTGTCCAAAATGCATATTCAAACATTCTTTTAGCAAAGAAAAATATTTCTCAAGTCACAATCGCTGGTGATACAAGAATTGACAGAGTCTATCAAATTTCTAAAAAAGTGAAACCCCTACCCCTCATAAAATTGTTTTGTCAAAATAATCAAATTTTCGTCGTAGGAAGTAGTTGGGAAAAAGACGAAATCATTATTTCCAAATTTATTAAGGAAAAAGCAACAAAAGATTGGAAATTTATTTTCGCACCACATGACGTTTCCAAAGTAAATATTGATAGATTATTCAATCTATTCGATGCAAAAAATACTATTTTATACTCAAAGCTATCCAAGGAAATAAATGATCAACACAAAATATTAATTATTGATAATGTTGGCTTGCTTTCGGCAATTTATCAATATGGTAGCATTGCATATATTGGTGGTGGGTTTGGAACTGGGATTCATAATACACTCGAACCTATCACTTTTGGGTTACCTGTCATTTTTGGTCCAAATTATCACAAATTTGAAGAAGCAAAGGCTTTACTTAGAAATAAAGGTGGATTTTCTATATCAAATTATGATGACTTTGTCAAAATTATGGAGTCTTTAGAAAATCCAATCCATAAATCTGATGCATCAAAAAATGCATTAAAGTATATTATGAAAAATGTGGGGGCTACGGATATTATTTACTCTGAAATCCCAATACTACATTTTTGAGTAGGTGGACATATGCATTTCCTTATATCTTTTTGATATATTTTGCTCAACTCTTCCATAAATATGCTCGCAAGAGCTAGGCTATTACTGTGCTTTTTATGTTGATTTGATTCAATCGGTGATTTATTTAGCTTATTCATCTCATAATAATTTAATACTACCCTTTTATCCCTTTGTGGCATATTATTTGATTTATATCAACTTGAAAGAATTCTTTCGGCACTGTGAACAATCTTTGGTTATCCAAATGATTATCCCCTCATTGTGTTGGCTTTTAACTTTCATTTTAATAATTTATTGTAAAAAAAAGGGGTATAATGAGAAGACACTACCACATTTTATTGACATTCCTATTTCTAGGAATTACCAGTTTGTCATTTTCACAACAAAAAATTGGAGATGGTTCAACATCAGGTTTTATGCCTGATTTGTCAGCCGTTTTGGATGTTTCAAGTGTAGAACGGGGTCTATTGATTCCACGTTTAACGGAAACGCAAGTCCAAAATATTACTAATCCAGCCAAAAGTTTATTAGTGTTTAATACAACTCAAAGCTGTTTTCAATCCAATCTTGGAACACCATCGAATCCAAATTGGCAATGTATCAGTTTTATTGGTGATGATATTCAGCAAATTTCATATGATCCAAATACTCATCTTCTCACTCTGCAAAACGGAGGAATTGTAGATTTGTCTTTGCTAGATAATCATGGTACAGATGATCAGCAACTATTTTATAATCCAGCGACTCATCAATTGACCTTAGAAGACGGAGGAATTGTCAATCTCTCTGGCTTAGTTGATGACGACGGAGATTCAACCAATGAGATTCAAGTTTTATCTTATTCTCCTGTAACTCATATACTTAATCTATCAGATGGAAATTCTGTAGATTTATCAGATATGGCAAATTCTGGTAGTAATCAACAAATTTCTTATGATAATAACACTCATGTGCTTACATTATCTAATGGGGGTACTGTTGATTTATCCAATCTGATTAACGATAATGATTCTGATCCTACAAACGAAATTCAAGATTTGAAAATAGTAAATGATATCTTAACTATCACTGGACATTCAAATCCTACGACAATAGATTTAACAAAATATATTGATAATACAGATAACCAAGCTATATCCTATGATCCAACTACAAAAATCCTAACATTGGAAAATGGTGGGGCTGTAAATCTTGGACAACTAGATACTGATAAGCAACAAATTTCATACGATGAAACTACCCATATGCTTGCTCTTGAAAATGGAGGCTCTATTGACCTTTCATCCTTAATCAATGATGCCGATTCTGACCCTACGAATGAAATTCAAGCC
>CAZOHX010000382.1:0-3789 GCA_964579315.1 uncultured Saprospiraceae bacterium | reverse complement strand
CAAAATGAACTTATTATATCATGATTTGTACTATTTTAGTTAAACTTTTAAAACTTGATTAAAAATAATATATCTTTGCTCCATGCAGATAACAGCCCAACAATTAGCTCAACTATTAAACGGTGAAATAGTCGGTGACCCAACAGTAACCGTTTCTAAACCCGCTAAAATAGAAGAAGCAACGCCTGGCACGATTACTTTCTTTGCCAACGCAAAATATGAAGCCTTTGTGTATGATACCAAAGCATCTATTTTATTGGTCAATCGAGATTTTCAACCCAAAAAAGCTATCTCTCCTACCTTGATAAAGGTGGATGATGTCTATGCTTCGATAGCACAATTATTGCAACAATTTGGACAAGTCAATGATGGTCCAAATGAAATTTCAGAGATGTCATCCGTTTCAAAAGAAGCGACATTGGGCGAAAATATTGCGATTGGAGAATTTGCCGTCATCCAAAAAGGAGTTTCAATTGGAGATAATGTGGTCATTTATCCGCAAGTTTTTATAGGGAAAAATGCAAAAATCGGTGACAATACCATTATTTATCCTGGAGTGAAAATCTATCATGAATGTGAAATTGGTAACAACTGTATCCTTCAAGCCAATGTGGTGATTGGAGGAGATGGCTTTGGTTTTGCTCCCAATCCCGATGGATCTTATAGTAAAATCCCACAGATTGGCAATGTCATCATTGAAAATGATGTCGAAATAGGTGCCAATACGACCATTGACCGGGCGGCAATGGGATCTACTCGAATCAAAAAAGGTACGAAACTCGACAACCTGCTCATGATAGCTCATGGAGCGGAAATTGGTCAAAATACAGTCATCGCAGCACAAACAGGCGTAGCAGGAAGCACCAAAATTGGGGATAATTGTCAAATCGGGGGTCAAGTGGGCTTAGTCGGACATATTACCGTTGCCAATGGCACAAAAATTCAAGCTCAAAGTGGCGTTGCTCGGAAAATATTGAAGGAAGGCACTGCTGTTTATGGCTCTCCTGCAATTCCGTATAGTGATTATCTACGAGCCTATGCCGTATTTAAAAATTTGCCTGAATTGGCGAAGAAGGTTTCGGATTTGGAGAAAAAAAAGGGATAAAATCATTGAATAATACGGATATAGAAATGAATACCTAATTTTAAATAAAATCTATGATATGAAAAATCTAATCCAATACGCCCTTTTCCTACTAGTAATCTTAAATCAAAGTTGTAAAAAATGCGATGCGTGTTTTACCCCGCCTAAACCCTTTCTATTTGAAATCATTGACCAATCAACAGGAGAAAATCTATTTAAAAATGGCACTTATAAATCGTCTGAAATAGAAGTAATCGACTCTTTGAAACACCAAAACGTAAAATTTTCATTTTTAGATGAAAATGATATAGACCTAATACAAATTAATTCAATTGGTTGGGAAACTGAAAAAGTAAATTTCCTATTCAAAATTTCAAATCAAAATATTTTCAATCTATATGTAGATGCAGAACGTGTGAGTGAAGACTGCTGTTCTTTTACAAGGTATAACGATGTGAAAATTGAAAATGCAAAATTTGAATTAGATACTATGACAGAAATTTATCGGATTTTGGTTGAGTTGTAAGGGATCTTGGCATCATATTTGCAATTAACTAATATGTAAGTCGTACATCCCATGACAGATTCAAAAATTGAAATAATCTAAAAAAGTTTAGATTGTTATATAATTTATTGGATTTATATGACGTTTAGTTATCAGTCAGTAAATAATATTCAAAAAAACAAGTTTGGAAATAAGAAAAGCAGAATTCTGTTAAAGAATTTCTATGTTTTTCTCAATCATAAAACCTATTTTAAAAACTCTCGCTATGAAACACGTAGAGTTATTCAATTGGCCATCCCAATAGCTAATTGACTTTGTAAATCACATTGTTAATTGAAGAAAATTGCCGAGCAAATTTAATTTTGCTTGGCTTTTTTTGTTTTAAATTGTTACAAAATCAACCCAACTGCACACTTTAGGATACCACAATTTTGTCACCCACTCAAAATATCCACTTCAAATCATTTACATTTGTATTAAAGTACTGTTAAAATTTTTCGATTTTTATTAAATATTTTAACAAATAGAATGAGAAATAAAAATTTAAAACAAATACAAAATTTTGATTTTCAATACATTGTAAAAAACAAAACGATTTCAACGTCTAATAATCCCAAAAAGTAATAAAAATCATCTTCCTTTTTTTCAAAAAAATATCGTCTTTATTCTGAAATAATAACGTATAATGAGCATCCATCTATTAAAATCAAAAATCACAGTTATGAAGACATTGAAAACTTTCTGGAACACATTTTTAATCCTACTGATTTGTACAACAATTTCAAATGCTCAAAATATCTCTGGTAGAAGTCGGGGATATTGGACACTAGGACTCAATGGTGGATGGGCTTATCAATCTTCTGATGTAGCTTCGGATTTTAAAGGCTATGGATTTGGAATGACACTTGCCAAAAATTTGTATTATCGTCCCAATGGACTATTAAATTTTGATGCCCGTGGACGACTACTATTTGCAAACATGTATGGATTAGAAGGAACAAAACAAACGGGAATTCTCAACAATGCATCTTTAAATGGTACACAGTCTTTGGATTATACGCATCTTGGATACGTTTACCCTAATTACAATACTAAATTGGGAGAATTAGCCCTAGAAGGTGTGTTTAGTTTTAATAGAATGAGAGAAAGACATCATTGGGAACTTTCACTTTATGGTGGTCTAGGACTAGATGTTTATCAAACTAAAATTGATCAATTTGATAAAATCAACCAAAAAACATATGAGGATGCCTATCAAAATTTAGAAGGTCAATCCAATGTAAAATCAAGTTTAAAAAATGATATTTTGGATCAAGATTATGAAACACTTGCCGATGGACAAAAAAATCTTTCTGCCAATTTCATGCCTTCTATCGGCTTTGATCTCAACTATTGGTTTACCCCAAGATTTGCTCTAGGTATTGGTCACCGTATCACTTTCGCACAGACAGATGATATTGATGGAGAACAATGGCGTGCAGATAATTCTCGCTCTTTGTCCAATGATATTTACCACTATACCAATATTGGTGCAAGATGGATTTTAGGGGGAAGTAAAGAGAAATTACCTGAAATCACCTATACCCTTCCGTATGAAAATCCATATTATGCAAATCAACAAAAAGTAGATATCAAAGCTAAAATACTGCATGTTTCTAATCCAAATAACGTCAGTTGTGCTTTTAACGGACGAGATGTTCGTTTTGATTATTTTGGGGGTGATTTGTCAACTTATGTACGATTGCGACCTGGTAGAAATGAATTTACAACTACAGCGTCCAATCATGCGGGTTCGGTCACCGAAACACAAGTAATTTATTATCAAACTAGAAAAGACCATCCTCCTGTTCACAATGACCCACCCGTAGATGAATATGAAGATGATACTCCAGAAGTCATAGAAACCGTTGATGCTCCAATCATCCGATTTAGAAATCCCCATAGAGATTATCAAAAAACAAAACGACCTGATTTTGACGTAAAAGTCTCTGTCCGAAATGTAAGGAGTAGAAGAGATGTTTCACTCTATATCAACGACCGAGCAATCACCAATTTTGGTTTTAGAAATAATACCATTACAAAACATATTCGTTTATCATCAAAAACCACCAAAATAAGAGTTATTGCAGAAAATAAAGGGGGTTCTGCAGAGAAAATCAGACATATTATCTATGAAAAACCAGTCATTCAAGGAAATCCA
>CAZOHX010000381.1:0-3807 GCA_964579315.1 uncultured Saprospiraceae bacterium | reverse complement strand
GTGATGTTCGTAATCTGACCAATCTCCACCATTTCCTACCCAGTAAAATTGGGCATAACTGCTTTGTGTCCCTATTAGCAAAATGCATAGGAATAATAATTTTATAAATTTCATAATTAGTTTATTTTTTAATAGTGATAGTATCCGCATGCAACAATACAGTACCTACCAATTCACAAAAAGGATTTTATTGTTTCATAAATTTACTCCCAAAGTAAGCATCATCCATTTGAAGAAGCATATAATAAATACCCGATTGATAATTTTGCACATTTAGTGATATTTTCTCGATTCCATCATATGTTCGATTTAAAATCTCTTTACCTTGGGCATCGTAAATTTTCAAATTCACTAAACCTTTATTTGGTATTTCAAAAGAAATAAAATCATCCACTGGATTAGGAAAAACTTCAATGGCTTTTATATTCAGATTACGAGTATTGACTGGTCCAAAATGCCAACCTTCCACATTGCCAAGATTGGTAGAATTTTCTGCATAAAAGCCTGCTCCACCTGTACCTTTCAAATCTTTTAAAATGAGATATTGTCCATCTACAATGCCATCATTTTTTTTAATAGTTGCTTGAACATTGGCCTGCGTACTGTGAATACTAATTGGTTTATCTTGTGTTCCTTGTAGGATCAAAGCACCTACGGTAAAATCTGATGTTGGTTTTATTGCAACTTCTTTTCCTGGTTCAATTGTTAATGTATCCGCATAAAAATCGGATTCAATTCTTCCTACCTTTGCTGGATTTGTAAAATGTAAATGTCCCAAATTTATAGAAACAATACCTTCGTCACTATAAAATCTAAATGTTGAATCACACTGCATGGTTGCCTGTGGACCATTGATAAATAGGCTATCTCCTTTTGAATACCATCTGTAACTTCCAGCGTCAATGGTCGAATTACCTAAATTTAATTCTTTTTTTCTTGTTGCTTTTGCAACAAAGTTATTCTCTACATGAACATCATAGTTATTGGTATTGAAAATTCCTCTTTCGATAGTAAATAAAAATACATTCAAATCACTTTGCAAATTGACGGTACCAGCTGTGTTGATTGTAAAATTTGGTTTGTTTGTCAAAACATCAAAAACCTTTAAATCATGGTCTTCATTTCCCAACAAATTAAAATACTGTACACTGGAAGTCATTTGTTCATCAAAAATAAGATCACCATAAACATTGAGAGTCCCATTTCCAAATAAAGGAGCATTGGTGACTCCCGTCCAATCCATTGTATGTATAGAAATATCATTTTCAATAATTACTTTTTGTTCATTACTTGAAAAAGAATTTTCATCAAAATAAACGTTATCTAGTTGCCCAGGTACATCATTGTGCAAATCGGTACCTCCAGAAGACATTGCCCAATGGGCTACATCAGACCACTTTCCACCATTCCCAATCCAATAAAAATCTCTAGGTTGAACCTCCGTAATATTCCACCCTGTATTGTTGCCCAAATCAATGGATTGATTGGCGGTAAATGTAGCTCCCCCTGTTGCAATATTATCTTTTAAAACCAAATAATTTCCGATTACGTTTCCAGAAGACTTGCTGAGTGTTGAGGGCGTTCCATCCACAGAAGATGCAATATGAATGTAATTAGCGGATGTACCATTTACCAATAATTCTCCAGTAATGACTTGAGTTTTATCAGATTCAAGCGTAAGATTAGTACCTGGATCAACTTCTAAAGTATTGAAAGTATTATTTCCATAAATTTCAGTTTTACTTAAACATTTTAAATGGTTATACGTCAAATCACCTCCTGTAAATTTTGAACGACATGTGATTACAGATGATTGTGCATTGACAACCACATCACCAAATAAATGATTGACTTGAAAATTGCCTAGCTCAATTTCAGAAGATCCTAGATTAATAGTACTTGGTCCTCGTAAAATTAAATATGAACCAAGCTTGATTTTAAAATCATTGGTATTAAAAATGCCATCAAAAACATAAAAATATGAAAGCCTACAATCATTTCTAAGGTTAAATGTTCCCCCACCTTTTAGAACTAAATTTGAAAACTTCTGCTCACCTATGCTTAAATCCACAGCATTCGGTGACTCAATGAATAAATTTGAAATATCTGTTTTGATTTGCACTATATTGAGATTGCCTTTGACAGTAAAAGTACCATTCTCCATACTAACAGTTGGTAAATGTGTGGCTCCCGTACAATCAAAATCGTGAATGGTCCATGGATTTTCAATGGAAATGGTTTGATCATCTATTGTAAAAGAATTTTCATCAATATGTACATTGTCAAATTCTGTAGGGGGAATAGTATAAAAATCTGACCCGCCAGAAGTTTTCGCCCAATGGGCTACATCTCCCCAAGTACCACTATTTCCTACCCAATAGTAATCATCTGTAGGAATAGGAGAAAAATTCCATCCATCATTGTTTCCATTATCCGTACCTACCGCATTGAATGTGGCACCACCTGTCCCATGAATATCTTGCATGGTTACATAATTCAAATCAATTGTTCCAGAAGATTTCATAATTGTACCAAATCCAGTTCCTGAAAAAAGTCCCATTTGAAGCGGATGTGCTTTATCTGTGTTGGCTGTTAAACTTTCACAGGTCAAGGTTGCTCCACCATACATTTTCAAATAAGCATTGTTTTTTGTGATATTCACTTCTACATCCTTGACATTTACGGTATTTCTTACAATTCCGTAGTCATCCACAACCCACTTATTGTATTGATGCATGGTATTCGCCGCATTTCCTTCAAAAGTGGATGCGTGAATAATCGATGTACCCGCATCAAGCATAAAACTTGGACTTTGTACTCTCCATGTACTACATGTAATTGTCGAACTACCTAAATTGAGGGTACCAATTCCATTGCTAATTACAAAATATCCATCTAAGATAATATCATGATTATTAGTATTGAATGTTCCTGCACCCATTTGAATGCCTTTTGCATTTAAATCGCTGGATATATTAACAACACCATTTCCACCGCATGTGATACCAGATTTACCTAAATCTGCTCCAGCAAAATTAACGTATATTGTATCCTGTGACTTGAGTGCATTTAAACTTAAATATTTTATTTCATAAATAGCATCCTCTTGAAAATTAGCATCTCCATTAATATAAAGCCTACCGACACCATCTGAAAAAAAAGTAGGTGAATGAGTGGCAGTCATTGTCAGATTATGGCAACGAGAATCTTCAATGATAACCGTTTGGTCATCCATTGTGAATGAATTTTCGTCAAAAATCACGTCGTCGTCATTACCTGGTGCTGAAGTATGAAAAGTTGTACCACCAGAGCTAGTTGCCCAGTGATGTTCGTAATCTGACCAATCTCCACCATTTCCTACCCAGTAAAATTGGGCAAATATTGGAGATTGAAGTAATGTAAGTAAAATAATCAAAGAAAATCTAGAGTAAATTTTTATTTTCATGAGTTTAGATTTGGAATAAAAAAAATGATACAAAGAAATCATTACTATTCATACAATAATACAAATATCGTTCCTCGACTATTGTTTTGCATCACCCAAAGGGGTGGTTTTTTGTAAAATTTGAATTATTTGAATCTTTTGAGTGGGGTTACAAAATGGGAACCTGCGGTCTAAAATGACATCAGACACATATATTTTTTAACTCAACAACCTATTACTAATTAAATTTTCCTGAAAAGGGATAAATATGAATGACTTTAAATTAATACTCCGTTAGAAATTAAGCTATAATTTTAGAGAAGCCAATAGCAATTCCTTATTATTTAATTTATTTTTTATCAACTTAGCCTATTTTTCAGAGT
>CAZOHX010000380.1:0-3807 GCA_964579315.1 uncultured Saprospiraceae bacterium | reverse complement strand
TTCCATCTGCCAAAAATATTGCTGAATTATACAAATCTTTCCCTTCAATTACTGGATTTACCGTAGGAGAACCCACAATAATAGCAATACCTTTGGCTGCTTTTGCCAATTTATCAACTGTCTTTTCTGCCTTCTTTACAAAATTTTCAAATTCTAAAAAATCTCTTGGCGGATACGCACATGTTGACAACTCGCTGAAGCAAATAATATCTGCTTGCTCAGATTTTGCCACTTTCACCGCATCTAGCATTTTTGATAAATTACCATCAAAATCTCCTATAATAAAATTTAACTGGGCAATAGATACTCTCATATTTTTCTCCTCTGTGTTTTTAAATATTACTTACTCAAGTCACCAAAAGGTAGGAAGTTGAGTCGATTAAAAAATGCACCTACAATAACTCAAATTCACAACCAAACAATGCAATACTCAACTCCGCAGCACTCAACTAATCCCCAACTTCGTTGGGGATGACTCAACATCTCAACCAAATTATACAAAAAATTTAATCCTGCATAACTACCATTAATTACTTGGCTACCCGAATAACCGTTTTTTGATTGATCCAACATGGCACGGTATAGGAATCTCCTACTTTCAATCCTCTCAAAAATATATCTTCTTTGGTCGGCATATATTGTGAATACTTATTGATTTGTCGTTGGGCTTCTGCTCTAGTCTCTGGATCTTTTTTTGCTTTTTGCCACTCATCAATGGCAACCCATACCACTCTTTGACTTTTAAATCCTGTACCTGATCCACATTTGGGTCCACTTGAAGCATACAATTTTCCAATCAAAATATAAGGTTCACCCCATCCTGGCTTGACGTTGGCTGCCTTTCTAGCATATTTTCTTGCTTTTGAAAAATTCTTCAATTTTCCATAGTAAATCTTGGCTACCAATAAATAATATTGAGCTTTTTTATCATTATCTGCTGATTCAGCCTTTTGTAAATAACAATCTATAGATCCTTGAAAATCTCCTTCTCTCAATTTTGAAATACAAGTCGCCACAGGCGAAGTTTTGACCACTGGAAAACAAGTTTTCATTTGAGCAGATAATTTCACCAATAAATCATCGGTACTAGGACACTGTCCCCATCTCAATTTAGAATAAACATCCGAAACAACGTCACAATTTGTAGGGTCAGCCTCATACAATGCTGCATATTTATTTTTATAATATTCACAATCATAAAATCCTTTTACGCCCTCCATCCCTTCTAATCTTGCTGGAGCATAATTATTGACCAACTCCCACCGCTTTTTAGCGTTGCTTGTTTTTGCATGACTTACTCCATATTTAATAATTTTTGTAATGAGTTTCGCATATTTTCTTGCTTCGTCAATGGAAATTTTCTTTTCAAAATAAAGATCTAATAACAATGCGGTAAAAGGATTGATTATAAAATCTGCCGTTTGCTCACCATCTCGATCTACCACAGACTTAAACAAATTATAGATTTCCATCTTATCCTTTTGGTCTGTATATTTATAATATAATTTAAAAGCCTTCAACCCATCATACAAAGATGCTTTTTTCGGATAGCAGTCTTTGGCTTCTTCATATAAATCAAAGATTTTCTGAATATAGTCTTTTCGTTTGGCTTCATCTTTCTCTGTTTCTAAAAAATGCTCATAAAATTTAATACCATCTAAGTAATGATAGTCCCTTTTTCCATCCGCCGCAGGTGCCAAACTATATGCTTTCTGCCATAATCTAAAAGCCTCATCCCAATTTTTCTGTTTCAAAAAATCACGATACAAAACGTGGGCAGTTTTGGCTCCTTCTTCATTATCTGAATCAGAAAATTTCTTACACTTGCTCAAGCCTTCATCTATCACTTTTTTCTTTGGAGGTGTTTTCACTTCTTCTTTGACAACAACAGGTACTTTTGGGGTACATGACAATGAGATTAGGAATAACGAATATATAAATAGTCTAACAAATTTCATGGCTATTAATTTTAGATATTTTAATGATTTATATTATTTGACTGAGAGAAACGAACAAGTTTTCAACATTTCTTTACCTATGAGTTAATGCCAAAGTTAAGGAAAATTTTTGAATACGGTTTTAAATAGCTTCAAAGGGTAACCAAATCAGAAAGCTACTCCCCTTACCCAACTCACTTTCTACACCAACGCTCCCTTTATGAGCATCTACAATAACTTTTACATAACTCAATCCTAAACCAAAGCCCTTTACATCATGCACATCCCCTGTATGTACACGATAAAATCGATCAAAAATATGTTTTTGGGCTTCTTTTGAGATTCCCACTCCATTATCTTTTACTTCTATTTCAACTCCATTTTTAACATTCCTTGTCAAAATTGTAATCTTTGGAATCTCTTTAGAATATTTATTCGCATTATCTATCAAATTGTGCAATACATTTGAAATATGATTTCGATCGGCAATGATTTCTGATTGTGTAGCTTCGAGTTTTGCAAATATTTCTCCGCCTTTGGGGGCTACTTGCAATTGCCCATGCGTCACCACATCTCTTATCACGTCATGTATATCAAATTTTATTTTATTTAATTTCAAATCTCGTTTATCTAATTTTGCCATTTGCAAAACTTTTTCTACTTGATTTAATAATCTTCTATTTTCTTGTTTGATAATCCCGACAAATCGCTTTACTCGCTCCGCATTATTCAATACTTTTTCATTAACAATGGAATCCGAAGCTAATGATATTGTCGCAATGGGCGTTTTAAATTCATGGGTCATATTATTGATAAAATCTGTCTTCATCTCTGACAATTTCTTTTGCTCAAATATAATATACAAGGTATATCCAAACGAAAGCAATATCAAGCCTGTAAATAATGCGGCTAAAAGAAAAGGAATCCATGCATTTTGCCAAACCGCTTTAGACATTGTAGGAAAATACACCACCAATAGCCCTGGTGAATAACGTCCTGTACTAAATAAATTTACTTTGTATCTCGATTGAAGTAATTCTCGCTCCCCACTTATACTTGTTTCAAATTCTGGCACCAAATAATGTCCATCTTTAATAACAAATCTTTTTCTCTTCCGAGAATAAACTCCATAACTAAACGTAATATTAGGAAAGGCACTTTTCATTAATAAATCTAACTTTTTAGCATTTATTCTTTCTTCTATTGGAATAATGCCTGCCATTTGATTTAAACGAAACTCTTCCATTTTTTTTATCAAATTGGCTCCTTGACCTATGATGGGTGTTGATTTATACAACAGGGAAAACAATTCGCCACCTTCTTCTTTTTCTATTTTTTGTACAATTTGTGTCAAGGTAACGGCTATGGACTCATCAAATTGCCGCTGACTTAATTTTACAGACCAATTAATCCAGTAAAATTGTAGTGCAATGATGCCAATCAAGGCAGCAGCCATAATTCCAATAATAATATTTATTTGCCTTTTTTTCATTAAATAAAGATTCCAGTATCAAATATATCAAATAAGATGATTCTATTTTTACTTTTAACCTTATTTTAACTTTGCCTTTATTTTTCGCTTCGCTTCTTTCTTCTTCCATTCATAAATAGAGTCATAAATCACTTCTTGTATTTTCGGACGAATATTTAGCTCATATATTTGTCGATGACTTCTCGAAGGATATACACGATTGGACATAAAAATGAATAATAAATTGTATTTTGGATCCATCCATACAAATGTCCCTGTGTAACCACTATGTCCAAAACTTGCACGACTCGCTTCCTTTGCTGTATTGCTTTCTCCTTCCACATAATCAATCATAGGCTTATCAAACCCCAAGCCCCTACGGTTCCCTTCATCACAAAA
>CAZOHX010000379.1:0-3811 GCA_964579315.1 uncultured Saprospiraceae bacterium | reverse complement strand
AATCAAGTTAAAAATAAAGATGAAGTGGCCGATATTGCCTTATCTACGATTGAAAAAGCTATGGAAATAACAACAGATTCAAGTGACTTGGCAGAATTAAGTGCAATTCATGGTCTTGCAAATGTAAGCAAATTGCTTGTAGATCCAATCTCCCGTGGTGAAAAATATGGAATACTATCACAAAAGGATTACGAAAGTGCATTGGCACTAGACCCAACCAATCCAAGAGCCAAATTATTGCAAATCGAATCCAATAAAGGGGCAGCCGAGTTTTTTAAAAAAGACCTTCAACCATATTATATTCAGGCTCAAAAATTGCTTTATATTTGGGATAAATTCATTCCAAAATCTGATATTCATCCTTCTTGGGGCAAAAATAGATGTAAGGAATTAGCTAATAATGTAAAGAAAATCAAAAAAAATATAGATTCAAAGAAAAATATTACATCCAATTCTGATGAAAACACTATATTTTTCAAAATTTTAGGACTACGAAACAATAATGGGCATATTTTATTGAATCTAATGAACGAAAAAGAAGAAGTGATTATCAAAAAATCTTTTGAAATTAAAAATAAAACGGTTTCAGGACAATTTCCAAATTTAAAATCAGGAAAGTATGCCATTAAATATATGCATGACGAAAACGATGACAAAAAAATGAATACGGGTATTTTTGGTATCCCTAGTGAGGGTTATGGGTCTTCTAATGACGCTCGTGGTACTTTTGGTCCACCTGCTTTTGCGGATATGATTATTGCAGTAGATGGAGTGGTTGAGATTGTGATGAAGACTAAATATCATTAAGCAATTGGACAATTGCTTATATTTATATAGACGCACAAAAACAACTCCATATCGCATCTAAAATAAATTATGACAATGACAGAAAAAATAGATAAAATAAGCTTCACGCAACTAATCAAACCATTGACAAATACCCAATACTGGATTTCGTCGATATTATTTTCCCTGATTATCCAATATTTTTTTGTACCCAGCTCTTTCACAGGAGAAAGACCGTTTTTTTTATACTTTGCTTGGATCTATTCTATTTATCTTACACAATCAATTGGTAATTCGTATATAAGAAATCACTATATCAACAAATATTTTTCATGGGAAAAAACACCCCTAAAAAAACTATTTATTCTAATAACTTTCACAATATTTTATGCGGGTATTGGCTTTGGGATTATCTCTACCCTTTTCATAAAATTTATTTTCTCATATTCCTTCTCAAAAGCATTGAGCACAGCAACATATGGAATGACCTATTCTGCTTTTATTTCATTGGTATTTGCCTTTATTTTCGCATCTATTTCTTTTTATATCAACTGGCAAAAATCTCAAATCAAAGCAAAGAAACTAGAAGCCGATTTAGCAAATTATCGTTACGAAAGTCTAAAAAAACAAGTAAATCCGCACTTTTTATTCAATAGTTTAAATGTATTGGCGGATTTAGTCCATGAGGATGCGGATCTTTCTGAAAAGTACATTCATCTATTGAGCAAGATTTATAGATATGTTTTGGAATCATCTAAAAAACAAACCGTTCCGTTAAAAGATGAAATTGATTTTATAAAATCGTACGCTTTTTTATTGGATATTCGTTTTGGAACGAAACTGAAAATTGATATTGATGTGAATCCAAAAATAGATGAATTTATCATTCCTGTTTCCTTGCAAACATTGATTGAAAATGCGGTAAAACACAATGAAGTTACCAAGCAAAATCCATTAACAATTTCAATTACAAAGAAGGATAAATTTATTATATTGGAAAATAATTTACAATTGAAAAAAACACCTATTGAATCATCTGGAACGGGTTTGGAAAACTTGAAACAGCAGTATGGGATACTTTCGGATGAGTCGATTTTGGTGGAAGATGTGGATGGTTTTTTTAGGGTGATTTTGCCTATTTTGAAGTGAGAAGATGATTCGATTTTGCCTTTGCAAAATCTAGGTGAGAAGGTGAGTTTAGATTATTTATAAAACTTACACTATTAACTCAACAATAAAATACTCAACAACGAAGTGGCTCAACAAGAATTGTATTGGCAATTCCGCTCCACTTCTCCACTTTTTTAAAAAAATTAAAAATATGAATATACTCATTATTGAAGACGAACACAGAGCAGCCAACCGATTGGAACGACTAATTCTACAATTGGAGCCATCTTTCAATATCGTCGGAAAACCCGAATCCATTGAAGAATCAATTGCTATTTTAAATACTCATGATGATATCCAACTCATTTTTTCTGACATTGAATTGGGGGATGGCACTAGTTTTGAAATCTTTGAGCAGTTTAAAACGGATATTCCTATCATTTTCACAACCGCCTATAATCAATATGCTATTGAAGCTTTCAAACTAAATGGTGTAGGCTATTTATTGAAACCTATTGATGCTGATAAACTCAAAAATGCAATTGATAAATTTAAAAGAACACAAGGGAATCCATCGAAAAATGATTTTGCATCTCTTACGAAAGTTATCGAAACCCTCACTCCAAAATCGTATAAAAATCGTTTTTTAATAAAGGTTGGAACAAAACTTAAAAGTATCAAAGTGGGTGAAATTGCTGCATTTTATAGTATGGAAAAAGGCACTTATTTATTGACGAAAGACAAACGAAATTATGCCATGGACATTTCTCTAGACCCCTTGATGGAAGTGCTCAACCCTGAAAAATTCTTTAAAATCAGCCGAAAACACATCATTGAAATGGATGCTATTGATGAAATTCATGTTTTTAGCAATTCCCGTTTGAAATTAGACGTCAAGGGATTGGAAAAACAGAATGTGATTGTGGCACGGGAGAAAGTTAAGGAGTTTAAGGAGTGGTTGGGATGAAATCATCCAAGCACTGTTAACACATATAACGCACCCAATACACCTATAATTCCCAAAACTAAGCCTGCAATGGCAAGTCCCTTCCCTTTAACAGTTTCTGGTGACTTCTTAATCTTTGAAAGCGCTCTCGCACTAAAAAAAATTGCAAATCCCCCTAAAATTATTCCTGCAATAAATAGACTTACGAGACCTAGAACAAATCCCCCTATGGCAGAACTACTAAATTTAACTTCCTCATCAGCCGGAAATAATTTTTTAAATTTCCATTTAATGAATTTCAAAGTCAACTTTTCTCTAAAACTTAATTCTTTTTCTTGTTTTGTATCAACTCTTATATTCGTAAAAGTCGTTTCGAATCCGATTTTTTTATTATTCGATGATAAAGTATCAACCTTTGGTCCTATAACTGCACTCGCTCCAAAAGAAGATAAAAGCAAACATATAATCATTGTTAATTTCAATACTTTATTCATTATTTTCATATATTTAGTTTACAAATAATGTAATTCAAGATCAAATATAACACATTAGCTCTAATTTTAGCAAAAATGTACTATTTTTATTTTTTAGTATTGTTTATTTCTTACAATTACTCAAAGACAACTAAATCAGATTTTTGATTCAACTACATTTCAAATCAATAGTCCGTTAGAAAAAATGGTAAAATTTGAAATAAAAACTATTCTTTGAACCATTGAAATGGATGCTATTGCAATTCCCGTTTGAAGTTAGACGTCATAGTATTGGAGAATCAGGATGTGATTGTGGATAGAAAGAAGGTTAAGGAGTTTAAGGGGTGAATTCCAAACATGACAAAAATCATTTCCATTTCTAAAATCTAAAGTTACCTTTGTTTAGAATTTATCTAAATAAATATGGTGACAAATAATTCAAAAGTTAAAATCGACAAGCATACTAAAATTGCTACTTTAATAAAGGCAAATCCGT
>CAZOHX010000378.1:0-3831 GCA_964579315.1 uncultured Saprospiraceae bacterium | reverse complement strand
ATTGACTTTTTCTAACGCAACTCCTACTATTTCGGGAAATATGCCTTCATTGGCTCCTTATTATCTTGGATATAACCCAAATTCTAATACCAGTTATAATGCTTCCATAAGAACTGTGAAAGGAATTGTTCGAGATATCAAAGGAGAGCCTTTGATAGGAGCAAGTATTTATATTGAAGGGACAACGATTGGTACAGTTGCAGATGTTAAAGGACTTTTTGAATTATCTGTTCCCAACGGAGCAAGGCGTATTCACGTTTCTTATATCGGTTATGGTGATAAGGAGATTATCATTAATAGTGCTTTTTTAAATGTGGTTTTAGATGAAAGTGTTGCATTGGAAGATGTAGTGGTTAATGATGCTGTTATTCGGAATATTGCTACAAAAAATATTTCTGGTGTGGTTTCAACAACTGCGGGAATTGGCGGGGGAAGAGAATATTCTTCCAAAGGCAGTAGATCTAGACGAGCGGAATATTATGTGGATGAAGTGAAAACTAGAGCGTCCCATTCAAAACAAAATTTTGTAGATTTCAAAACCAAAAGACATGAAACGAGTTTTGAATTTGAGATTGATACGCCTTATTCTATTGTTTCAGATGGGAAAGTTGCTA
Organism: uncultured Saprospiraceae bacterium; assembly: GCA_964579315.1. Classification (GTDB taxonomy): domain Bacteria; phylum Bacteroidota; class Bacteroidia; order Chitinophagales; family Saprospiraceae; genus CAMZLN01. The sequence goes on along the minus strand of CAZOHX010000378.1, from coordinate 3,217 downwards.
CAATACAGATTCAAAATTTAGAAATGCCGACATCTTACGTTTTTAAATCTATTCCGAAACTAAATAAGAGTGCCTTTTTAATTGCGAATATTACAGATTGGGAAAAATTTGATTTATTAGATGGAGAAGTTAATTTGTATTATGAAAATACTTTTATTGGAAAATCATTGATAGATTTGTCCTCCGCAAATGATACCTTGGCAATGTCTTTGGGCGTAGATAAAAATATTTCAATTGAAAGAATTAAAGAAAAACAGTATTCCAAAAAACAATTTATTGGTAAATATGCGATTCAAAATCGGATTTGGAAAACTACTATACGAAATAATAAATCTGCTAAAATTAAAATTTTGATTTATGACCAAATCCCTATTTCGAGAGAAAAAAATTATAAAATTACCGTTGATGAGCTTAGCGATGGAGCATTGAATAAAACAACTGGAGAAGTTGTTTGGAAACTGGATATTGCTCCAAAAACGGAAATTGTTAAGAAATTGGGGTATAGTGTGAAATATTTGAAACGGATTCAGTTAGGAACACAATTTGAATAAATGTACTTATGTAGGGGTCACATATTTTTTAGATAGGTAAAAATATATCTCAGTAATTGTATAGTTTACTATCAATAAAATGTTTAATTTTAGCTTTTTATCAATGAAAATGTTATTATGAAACGTTTGTTGTTTGAGATTGTTTGCTGTTTTTTTTTGCTAGTTTTTGTTAATAGTTCGTATGCACAAACTATTGTTGCTAAAAAGAAATTTTTAGGGATGGAGTATTCTCAAAATAATCAGCATCTGAATAGTATGACATTGAATCAAATCCTTTTGGCACAGCCTGCTTCTGCAAAGGTTATTGGAGATACCTATATGACTTACAAAGGAGGCAAAATTGTTGCTATAATTGGTGGAGTTGTAATTGGTTGGCAACTTGCTAAAAAACTGAACAATAATTATACTGTAAAAACAAATAATCATGTAATTGGGCTTGGTTTTGCCATAGAAGCAGTTTCATTGGGAATGATTTATAGATTTGTTTCTCGTGCAAAGAAAGCTGTGGATGTTTATAATTTAAATTGTAAAAAAGATTTGGGATTGGTCAACGACATTAAGATTATCTCTACGAATAGGGGAATTGGATTTTCATTAAATTTCTAATATTATTAACATTTTTCCATAAGAATCGTTCATAAAGTTTGATTTATTAGATAACTAGCATAAATTTGCAAATTCTAAATTATTACTTTATAAAAAATGGTTTTATGACGAATCTCATACTTGTGAGGGATTGGTCAAAAAACGTAAAAAAATTAATCTAACCATGATTAAAATTACATTCCCTGACGGAAACGTTAAAGAATTTGAAAAAGGTACAACTGCAATGCAAGTTGCAGAGTCAATCAGTAGTGGACTAGCCAGAAATGTCCTTTCTGCCACTATTAATGGTGAAGTTTGGGACTCAATGCGTCCAATCACCACAGATGCTACGATTGCTTTGAATACCTGGAATCAGGATGCAGGGAAAGCTACTTTTTGGCATTCATCTGCTCATTTGATGGCAGAAGCTTTGGAAGATTTATTTCCTGGAATCAAATTGGGAATTGGTCCAAGTATCGATAATGGATTTTATTATGATGTCGATACTGGTGATGGGAAAGCGATTTCTTTAGAAGATTTTCCGAAAATTGAAGCAAAAATGCTTGAATTGGCACGTCAAAAGAATGATTATGTAAGATCAGATGTTTCAAAAGCCGATGCAATTAAATATTTTACAGAAAAAGGGGATGAATATAAATTAGAATTGATAAACGATTTAGAAGACGGTACCATCACTTTTTATAAACAAGGCAATTTTACAGATCTTTGTCGGGGTCCACATATTCCTAATACAGGAAAAATTAAGGCTGTCAAAATGATGAAAATCGCAGGTGCATATTGGCGTGGTGATGAGACTCGTAAGCAAATGACTCGTATTTATGGGGTATCTTTTCAAAAGCAAAAGGAATTGAAAGAATATTTGGTGTTGTTAGAAGAAGCTAAAAAGCGAGATCACCGAAAATTGGGTAAGGAGTTGGAATTATTTATGTTTTCTGAAAAAGTAGGGGCTGGTTTACCCATTTGGTTGCCAAAAGGTACGGCTTTGAGAACTCGTTTGGAAGATTTTTTGAAAAAAGAACAACTCAAACAGGGCTATCAACCTGTAATTACACCGCATATTGGGAAAAAAGAATTGTATGTGACCTCAGGGCATTATGCAAAATATGGTGAAGATAGTTTTCAACCTATCAATACGCCACGTGAAGGAGAAGAATTTTTATTAAAACCTATGAATTGTCCTCATCATTGTGAGATTTTTGGTCACAAACCACATTCGTACAAAGAATTACCTATTCGTATTGCTGAATTTGGTACTGTTTATCGTTATGAACAAAGTGGTGAATTACATGGATTGACTAGAGTACGTGGTTTTACACAAGATGATGCACATATCTTTTGTACGCCAGATCAAGTAAAAGAAGAATTTTTGCAAGTCTTAGAATTGACAAAAATGGTACTTCAAAAAATGGGCTTTGATGATTTTACGGCTCAAATCTCTTTGAGAGATCCTGAAAATCCAGATAAATATATCGGTTCTGATGAGAATTGGAAAAATGCAGAGTCTGCTATCATTGAAGCTACTAAAGAGGTAGATCTAGAAACAACTACTGCTTATGGTGAAGCTGCTTTTTATGGCCCAAAATTGGATTTTATGATAAAAGATGCACTGGGTAGAAGTTGGCAATTGGGTACGATTCAGGTAGATTATAATTTACCCGAACGTTTTGAGTTGGAATATATCGGTGCAGATAATCAACCACATCGACCTGTGATGATTCATCGTGCACCTTTTGGTTCTATGGAGCGTTTTATTGCGGTATTGACAGAACATTGTGCGGGTAAATTTCCATTGTGGTTGACTCCTGACCAGTTTATTGTACTTCCATTGAGCGATCAATATAATGACTATGCAAAGAAAGTTGTCGATCAATTGGCGGCATCAGATATTCGTGGTTTAGTGGATGACCGTAGCGAAAGTATTGGTCGTAAAATTCGTGATGCAGAGTTGAAACGTATCCCTTATATGTTGATTGTTGGTGAAAAAGAGTCTGGTTTGAATAGCGTAGCAGTTAGAAAGCAAGGGGAAGGAGACTTGGGCATAATGACTTTGTCTGAATTTG
>CAZOHX010000377.1:0-3845 GCA_964579315.1 uncultured Saprospiraceae bacterium | reverse complement strand
TTGTAGTCCTGATTCGTCTCAAAAAAGTAATCATTCAAATGACAAAACCGCTCAATCTCCTACAAAAAATACTCGTCCCAAAGAACCAACAAAAGAAGAAACAAAAAGAGATTCGGTCATCGTTTTGAAATTATTTACTTCTATTATTAATAAGGCTAAAATAGCTTTACAATCACAAGATTATGCCGAAATTGCTCCAATGATTGCTGCACGAAACCTGAAAGCTCCCTGTGATATCAATAATGATATTGATCAACAGACCGTAGCTTATTTTTGCGAACAAATTGTAGAAGCTATTCCTAATAACTGTCCTATTGAAATTCATCATGTGGTTACGGGATATGTGCCAGAAGGTGCGTATGCTTCTTTCCAAATCACTTGTAACCAAAAAGAAATCCCTTGTGGGTTTTTGAAAATTGATGGAAAGTTTCTTTATGCAGGATTGAGTAATGAATGATAAATCACTTCGTAAATACTCGATACGCCAAGAAAAATTCATACCCAAAATCTTGATATTGACCTAATTTTCCTGCGTTATATGTCGCTTGTGTGCCCACTCGTATTACGCCTGATTTGAGCAGCTTGTTATTCAATATAGCACCGATTTGCAATGCAATAGTTTTGTCCAAAGCAAATGAAACAGTCGTCCAAAAGGTGTTTTCTTGCTCTAATTTAACACTCAATAGGGTGTGTGTTAATTTCGATGATGTAAAATTGGTCCATAAGACTGGATCTATGGAAAATTTGCCTTTCAAAAAATGATAACCTGCTAGTGCATTGCCATGAAATACTCTCGCCAACTGTATGTCAGATGTGTCTGTATCAAATACAATTTGGGTTTTCAATAATTGATTAGAAGCAAATCCACCATAAAAATATTCCTTTTCAAATGGATTGCCCTTGAATGATTGATAATACACTCCTACTCCTACATTGGGTGCTAATTGTGACGAACCGTTTTCGGGCAACAATGCGTCACTATAATCATTCACTACTACTGTATTCCCTGCCAAACTTATTTCACTCAGATTTGCCATCAAGCCCAAGGATAATACATCTTTTCGCTTTCGTCCAAAACTTACTTGATAGGCATAGGTGAAACCAATGGAATTAAATCGCAATGGATTAACTCTGTCATGAATCAAATAAGTACCTACTGCCATGTTTTTATCTTCAATTGGATACTGAAAATTCAAATTTGCATTGGTGGGTGCATCATTAAATCCCATCCATTGTCGCTTAAATGTAGTACCAATTTGCCAAAAATCTTCGATTCCAGTCATCGCAGGATTCCATACAAAATTGGTAGAATTAAATGACTCAGCTTGTGGCAATTGTTGAGCTACAATGGTGTTTATTAAAAAGAAAATAATAGTTCCTAGTAGTAAGGATTTAAGATTTTGCATTGGTTAATTTTTATATTCTTAATTAAGAAAAAAATAGAATTTCTGCCTGCCTAAACAGGCAGAAATGTCTATCAAACATATTCCCTTAATTTTTTATTCATTTTCAAAATGGTCAATGACCAATAATTGTTAACATTTGCTTTATTTCTTGATCATTAAAGGACAACACATAATAATATACGCCATCTGGCAGTACTTTTCCTTTATATGTTCCATCAAAGCGATCTTCTGTTGACTGATAATCAATTGCTTCATAAACTATCTTGCCCCATCTATTAAAAACGATTAATTTGTTGGGAAAATAGGCTTCTAACCCACGAAATTCTAATACATCATTTTTTCCATCGCCATTGGGCGTAATTGTGTTTATCGGAGTAAGTTCCACAGATGGAGCACAGTCCACGCTTACTTCAACGGTATCGATAGTAATACAATCATTTTCATCCAATATCGTCACAATATATTCTGAATTTGCCTTGGGCTTCGTTTCTGGATTTGCGATCGAATTATCACTCAATGCGGAATCGTATTTCACCCAAAAATATTGTACTCCACCTGATGCGTTCAGATGGATGGCGGAGCCTACACCAATACATGTATCTTGACCTGCAGTTGCAGTAATGTCATACACTCCTACATTGAAAAATAAAGTGTCTTCACTACATTCATTTCCCGCAACTAACCCAAGTGGAGCATCAAATCTTGGTGTCGCAACTGGATTTGCCAATGAAGTATCACTTATAAATCCATATTTATCCAACCAATAATAATAGTCTCCTCCCGAAGCACTCAACTGCAAAGAATCTCCTAGACAAACGGTTGTTTTCTCTGATTCTAAAACTGCCACGGGTGCAGGTATTAAACTTACTAATACATCATCCGTAGCGGAACAGCCATTGGCGGTAGTTACGGTTACGCTATATAAACCCGTTTCTTTTGGAATGATAGTATTTCCATCTGCTCCTGTGGACCATTCGTAAGTATAATCCCCCTCAATGGCTGATAAACTTGAGCCTTCACAGATTTTTCGATTTTCTCCCAAGGATACCAAAGGGGCTCCATCATTCAATATTGTAAAAGATTGATAGGCTTCGCAGCCATTTATATCTGTCACCGTCAGTTCATAATTTCCTGCTTCTAATGCTCCAAATGACCCACTATCCACCGCTCCATTTCCAATATCAAAAGTATAAGGAGGTACTCCCCCAGTAGGATCAATTGTGACACTCCCCTTACCCCCATCACAATTTCCATCTATCGTGGTAATATCTGTAAGGGATATTTCACTGGGCTCTATCAATGTAAAAATACTATCCAATACCACTTCATTATCAACATTCAACACAATCAAATGGTATGCTCCAGCAACTAATCCTTTAATATCTTTTCCGTTAAAAATAAAACCATTATCTCCCGACCATGAAAAACTATATGCATTCTCATTGGGAACATTCAGGCTAATACTCCCCGTTGGTGTACCATTACATTTTAAATCAGTAACAAATGCTTCAAAACTAAAGGCATTTCCTATTTCTACAGACCCATTTTTAATATTTGCATCAATGGGATGAAAATCAGTTCCTGTACCTTGATATATTTGTATAGGCAATGGATTTCCTGTAATTTTTATATCCGTAAAATCACCTGTCTGACCAACTGCTTTAAAATGAAATTTTACAATCTTTTTTAATGATTCTAAATCTACACCTTCTCCTACAATATCAAACCATGAAAAACGCAGCACGCCTTCAGATGCTTTTGTGTCCCCAATAGCAATATTTTCTAAGTCCATTACATCATTTGAAATGTATTGCATCACTGTGACATCCCAAGCAATTGAAAATTGAATGCTAACTAATTGCTTGAAATCTTTAACTTCGATAGACAAATCAAAAGTTTCTTGCTCTTGGACTTGTTTTTCAGGCAAAATCAAGGAAAGGGACTGTGCTCTTGTCGAGAATGACAAACACATGGATAATAATAAGAGCAAAAAATGTAATCGCAATTTCATCAATTTCAAAAATTTATAATTCTAAAATGTAATCAGTTTAAAATGAGGTACACTCAAATCATTTTTTAAATGAAGTAAATGCACCCCTATCGAATTTTGTTTGAGTGTGTTATTGATATTCCTAAAAATATCTCAAATTTAAGTTATTCCCCAATGATCTTAAATTAATCTCAATTCGATAAATTAATCTACTGCAACCATCTTCTTGGTTTCAAAATAATCCTTCGTTTCAAGTGAATAATAAAATACACCTACCCCTAAATCTTTTTTATCAATCTGGATACTTTGTACTCCCTTATCAAATGTCCCTTTCACTTGTTTTATTATTTCTTCTATATTATTTTTTATCGTAATACTTGCTTCCATGCTTCTTGGCAATTCAAATTGTATCAAGGTATAATCAAGGAAAGGATTTGGAATATTTTGAA
>CAZOHX010000376.1:0-3868 GCA_964579315.1 uncultured Saprospiraceae bacterium | reverse complement strand
AAACGACCAACCCCATGATCGATATGAGTGACGAAATCACCAGGTTTAAACTCTCTCAACATTTTAAGATTGAGTGCTTTTTCTTTGGTAAAGCCTTTTTTAAGTTTATATTTATGAAAACGACCAAATATTTGATGATCTACATAACATACTAGTTTTAAATCGACATCGACAAAACCTTTGCTTATAGGAACAACAACGGGGTGAAATTGAACATTAGCCTGTAAGTCTTCAAAAATATTATAGAAACGTTCTACTTGACGGACATTAGAAGTAAAGAGATACGACTCAAAACCGTTTTCTTTTTTATATGATAAATCTTCTATTAAAAACTTAAAATTTTTATTAAAATCAGGTTGAATTTTAGCCTTATACTCAATTTTTGTTAATGTTTGAAACCCATGATTTGCTTTGTTGATAAAAATGCAAGGGGTATTTTTCAAACTGGTTTTTATTTCTTCAGATCCGATATAACCACTTTCTGAAAACAATTGAATCAAATTGGGGTCAGACTCATCATTGATTTTGTCTTTATTTTTTTCAAACTCTACAAAGCAATTGTCAACCCGTTCTCGGAGCATCAGAAAATCTTTGATCCAAACGACGGTATCGGCAGGTAAGATATCAAAAATAGAAACCTTATCCGTACTTTTAAAATTTGTATTTACATTTGGAATAAAATTGACCCAACCAATATTTGTAATTGACAATTGAGTTGTAGGATTAAAAGTACGGATACTTTCCACTTCATCGTCAAACAATTCTATTCTGTAGGGCCATTCGTTTCCATAAGAAAAAACGTCAATAATCCCACCCCGAATTGAAAATTGACCAGGTTCATAGACGAAATCGGTACGTTCGAAGCCAAAATCGATCAAAATTTCAATTAAGGTATCTACATCAATGGATTCGTCTTTTTTGATGGTAAATTGAGCATCTTTTAAGATGACAGGGGTGACCACTTTTTCAAAAATGGCTTCGGGATAAGTAATGACAAATTTAGGTTTTGCACCATTTACAAGTTTATTGATCGTTTCGGTACGCTGTAATATGTAGGTGCGATTAATTTTATTAAAAACACCAGGTCTTTTGAAAGAGTCAGGAAAGAATAAAATTTGCTCTTTTTTCAAAATTTGATCTAGGTCATTTTGTAGGTAAGCGGCATCTTCTTTATCTTTTGCGATGACCAAGATGTTTTTTTGATTTTTGTGCATCAATCCCGAAAGGACAAAGCTCTCCTGCGAACCTGTAATACCTTCGAGTTGAATTTTTACAGGAGTAGGGGTATCGAGTGCAGCACAAATTTGAATTGTACGTTTATCATCTCGATATTTTTCTAATAGATTTAGTAAATTCGACACGCTGCAAAGGTAAGTTTTTCTTTGAAAAGAATGTATTTTGAAATAATAATTTCAAAAGGGTACACAAATATAAAAAAGTGATAATATAAAAAATCGGTTAGTTTTGATTTGCAAAAAAATACCAACCGATTATGAATGACAACTCATTCTTGAAGTCAAAGATACAAAAATGTATATAATAATTAATCTCGTATTTGAAATGGAGTTCGAAATTTTAAATTTTTAGAGATTTAAAATGTACAAAAAGTAAGAAGATTTATAAATTAAGCATTCAACCCTTATCAGGATTGTGACGCATATTATTTTAATAAAGAATTTCATTTTGTGTTATGTTATTGATGTTTGTGACCTATGGAGATACTTAAAGATGAATTTAGGGCGTGCTTCTCCCATCAAAAATTCCGTCATGTGAAATAAAAGTTTTGAATCTACCATCCTGTCCCTGAAAAGGGATAAAGATGAATAACTTTGGATGAAATCCAAAGAAAATAGACTTGCAATCTCAGACCCCGAAGTGGGTCAAATATGATTCATGCAAATGCCCCGAATGTGTAATAAGCCCAAATCAAATATTATGAATAACGGGATTAGCCTTCTCCCTTAAATCCAGATTAAAATAATTCATAAATTGCTCATATATCGAGGGGAGTTCTTTTTTAAAATTATCAGGATGTGTAAAAAAGGCAACCACCATGACTGCGTCAAGGTCAATCTCTTCTAAATTAATGAATTTGTGAATGTATTCCTTTGTAAATTTAGTAATTTTTTCATTAGTATTCCACATTTCATCATCAAACTTAGGAAACGGTAAATGTGGATTTTGTAAGATGAAAATTTTAGCAAATTCATATAGAGCAGCATCAAAATATCGATCAGGCTGCTGAAATTTTTTCAATAAATGCTCCATTGAAAACATAATTACGCCATCTTCTTCAAAGATTTCAGAACTATGAAAATGATGAGGAAATTGAGGAGAAGGGAAAGCTTTAGGATAAACAATGATATTTTCAAATTTTGAAATAAGTTGTTCTTTATTTCCAAAGGTGATACGTGTAGCTGCAGCGGCAATAATTCCTTTAATATCCGTCATGACAGAAGGCATTCCGCCTTGTGGCATAAAATTGTTTCCAATCATATAGGCATGCATTCGTTCCCTAAACATTTTTTTATTTTCCAAGGACAAGTTCGAATAAAACGGATAATTTTTAAAAAGAATAGTTTTCATTTTATCATCAATCTCTTGGGGTTTTCTAGTATTCCACCACCATTGGATTTGATTGCTAAAAATAAAGGACACGGCAGTTAAAACCACAAAAACCGCCATCCAAGTTGCGTATTGGTAGCCGATAAAAAATGCAAAATAGGCGAAAATAGCAGTGATTAATGCCAATAAAAAGGTAATTGATCTTGAAAACATAGTATGTCAATTGATAAAGGTGTAATAATAACGAAAAATTTGATATGAAATTGAGCGAAATGAAAGTCAATATAAAAAAAATATAAAAATTTATAATAAAATACTTGTGTACTATCAAAAAAGGATATAAATTTGCATCGCTTTTAAAAATTAAATGCACGGTGCCTTAGCTCAGTTGGTAGAGCAATGGACTGAAAATCCATGTGTCCCTGGTTCAATTCCTGGAGGCACCACAGAAAGCAGCTAGCTTGGGAATTTATTCCCAGGCTTTTTTTTTGTACAAAATTTTGTCAGATGATTTTATATAATGTTACAGTCAAAATAGATAAGGACGTACATGCTGATTGGTTGCAATGGATGAAGGATATCCACATTCCAGACGTTCTTTCCACGGGAATGTTTGTTGACAACAAATTATGTAGGGTCATGATAGATGAAGCGGATGGATTCACTTACTCTATTCAATATTTTTGTAAGAATATGGAAATACTGGAAAAATACAATAAAGAGTATGCTCCAAGGTTGCAAAAAGAACATCAAGATAGATATGCAGGAAAATTTGTTGCTTTTCGGACATTGATGGATGTGATTTAAATTTTACGTTTCATAGTTTTTATAAAAATAAAACATTTTGTGTTAAAAAGATTGTATTATTTGAAACTATTTGTTTTATATTTGCATTATATAAAACAGATACTTTAACCGTCTTTAGAAAAACAGAATCATTTTTCTAAATTAAAAGGCAATTTTACAATTTAAAAACACCAAGTTTATGAAACCAGAATTAGTTACTCAAAACAAAACCAGTTATTTTTCTCAAGCACTATTTTGGGCAAGACAAAATTGGCTGAAACTGACCATTATTACATTTTTATTATTTTTGATTTTAAAAAAGGATATCAGATTTGAAGTAAATCTCGTTGCACCAAATCAAAGAGAAAGGCAAAAAGACATATTGGTTTCGAAATTAGAAAATACGGTTTCTGACCAATTTAATTTATCTCCAATAAATAATCCAAAGCAAGAAGTCGTCAGAAGCACACCCATGTCTCCTGAAATAATTGTGGTCACAAGAGATAATTTAGATGCG